>NZ_ONTA01000196.1:0-4984 GCF_900320625.1 Megasphaera sp. DJF_B143 | reverse complement strand
TTTTGATGCGTCCGGCGTGGACGCTCTGGTTTTCTAACCGCTGTAAACTACAGACTGAAAACTATCCCCTTCCTATCCCTTATCCCAGGGGGGAAGACTGGCCGATGATCGTTTTGCCTTCCAGGAAGAGGACCGTCGGGCTGGGGACTTTCTTTTCGATGAGATCGACGGTCATGCGCAGGCATTCCTGGCCGATTTCGCCCATGGGGATGTCGATGCGCGACAGGGATGGTACGGTGTAGTCGTTGATTTCCGGCATGTTGATGCCGATGGTAAATACTTCTACGTCCTGGGGGATGGCAATCCCCGTTTCATAGCAGGCAAAGAGCATGCCATGGGCCAGTACGTCCGATTCGCAGAACATGGCTTTGGGCATGGTGCCTTCCGCTGCCAGGCGCTTGCAGATTTCAAAGGCGCTGGCCGACGACGTTTCACACAGGTAAATCCGGTCTTCGCCGATGGGGTGTCCTTCTTCTTTGTACGTGTCGAGGAAGCCCTGCATCCACTGGCGCATGATGGGGAACGTCGTGTCATGGGTCAGGACGCCTGCGTCGAACAGACCCTTTGCCAGGAAATGGCGGGCCACGTTCTGGCCGACTTTATAGTTGTCCATAGTGACGCTGCTGAATTTCGGCGATTCCCTGTTGAACAAGACGACCGGACAGGGCGGAACATAGGTCGTATTGAGAAATTCCATATCCGTATTGGACATGTTGGCGATGATGATGCCGTTGAAGAAATCGTTTTGTGTCGATTTCATCTGTTCTTCCAGGTGATCTACTTTATAGGGAATAACGGTCAGGCGGATGTTCTTTTTGAGATTCATGATTTCCTGCTGGATGCCCAGGGTGATGCGGGCCAGGTAGTTGATACGGAAGTCCGTGGCCCAGTAAAAAGCGACGGCGTAGCTGTCTTTCTGGGCGGCCCGTAACTTTTTGGCAGACTGGTTGGGCACGTAATTGAGCTGCTGTGCAATGGCGTAAATGCGGGATTGTGTTTCTTTGGAAATCTTTCGTTCTTTTCCCTTGCCGTTCAGTACGATCGAAACGGTAGCGATAGAAACGCCGGCTTCCTTAGCAATATCTTTGATGGTTGACAATACAAGCCCCTCCCTTTTAATCCACCTTCTATTTTGACATAAAAGAAGGGAATTTTCAAGATGTTTTACAGGCCTCGTCTGGGACGGGTGCGTTTTTTATATCGTTCTCCCGTATGGTATAATGAAATGAAAAGAAGGGAGGAATAGTATGACTGGTATTGATGCACATATTTCATCGGCCCACATGGTCCTTTCCCGGGATCTCAATCCCCACGATACGCTCTTCGCCGGGCAGGGCACGTCCTATATGATCGAGTGCGCCTTCCTGGCGGTACAGAGTTTTCTCCGTACGCCCCATATTGTCTGTCTGGGGCTGGACGGCCTGCGCTTCCTTCATCCCGTCCATAAGGGGGATACAATCCGCGTAGATAGTTCCATCGTCTATGCCGGGACGAGCGGCATCGGCGTGTATATTACTCTTTCGCTCCTGCCGGACGGACCGGTGGCGGCGTCGTGTTTCGTGTCGTTCGTCCACATCGACGAAGCGACGGGGCGGGCTGTACCCCACGGTGTGACGCTGGCGGAACTTCCACCGGAGATGGCCCGCCGGCAGAAGCAGTATCTGGCATATAAGGAGATGACGAGACGATGACATTCGGGGATGAAGTAGAGGAACGGCTGCGCAACCTGGCCAAGCCGCCGGGCAGTCTGGGCCTTCTGGAAGAGCAGGCGAAGAAGGCCTTCCTGGCCTGGGGCTGTTTCCCCGGCAGGTTTGCGCCAAAGCATATCGTTTTTGCCGCAGATAACGGCATCTGCCGTTCCGGGGCGGTAGCACAGCTGTCGGAAATCACCTATATGCAGAGCTGCCATATGGTGGAAGGTACGTCGGCCGTCACCTGTTTCTGCCGCTGCAACCAGATTCCCTGGGAAGTCGTCGATGTCGGCATCGACAGTCCCGACGCGGTCGGGCTGGATTATAAGATCGCCCGGGGGACGAAGGATTTTTCCAGGGAACCGGCCATGACGGAAGAAGAGCTGCGACAGGCGTTTGCGGCCGGCCGGGAACGGGTGCTGGCGGCGAAGCGCGACGGGTATAATTTCCTGTCTTTCGGGGAAATGGGCATCGGCAATACGACGACATCGGCAGCCGTCCTCATGGCCATCGCGCCCCGCGACGCGGCCAGTCTGGTCGGCTACGGGTCATCCCGGGGCAATTTCCGCCTCCTCCTGCACAAGCGGGACCTGATCCGCGATGCCCTCGCCCGCTACGGACCGCACATTTCCGGTGCCGCCGATGCCCTGCGCTATGTGGGGGGATTTGATCTGGCCGCTCTGGCGTCGGCCATGTGTACCTGCGCCCGGGAGCGGATCCCCTTTTATATCGACGGGTTCATCACGGCGGCGGCTCTGGCAGCGGCGGTGCAGCTCATGCCCCAGGTCTCCCGGTTTGCCCTGCCGTCGCACATGAGCCGGGAAGCGGGTATGTCCGTAGCTCTGCACGCCGCCGGCATCGACGATTACGACGTGCCGCTGTGGGCCGATCTCTCCCTGGGAGAAGGAACGGGGGCCGTCCTGGCCGTGACCCTCCTGCGGTCTATGCTCTATGCGGTGGACCACATGGCGACCCTCGACGGCATCAATGCCGATGCCGAAGAACGCCATGCCGAAAGGGCAGGGAAAGGAGAATCATATCATGGAACTTCACATTGACGAAGAGGTGCGGCAGGACGCCCGGGCCGTTTTTTCCCGGCTGGGGCTTTCCGAAGAAGAGGCCGTTACCTTGTTTTATAAACGGACCATCGCCGAAGGGCGCCTGCCCTTTGGACGGGCGCAGAATGGAGCGGCCCGGGTAAAGAAGAAGCGCATGAACGAACGCTTTGCCGAGTGGGATGCCCGCTGAGACGTTGCAGGGTCCCCGTCTCTGTGCTACAATATTTTGTGCTGCCGGAAGAGACGACCGGCCTCTTCTGGGAGTGTTGTGTGCAGAAAAATGCAGTGCAAACAAAGGAAGTAGATAGTGTGTTCAATCGTGTAAAGCTTGGGGCCTTTGCTCTCGTCCTGGGAGCGGCCTGTATGATATCTTCTGTCGCGTCGGCCCAGATTTCCAACGACCGCATCGCCATCGGCGGCGTCGGCCCGGGGTGTACACCGGACTATGTCGAAAGCGTATATGGCGCGCCGACGAGCCAGGAATCGGGCAGCAACGGCGATCAGACGTATCTGGAGTACAATTACAATAACGGCTATATCATCGGCTTTGATGGCGCTGGCAGCCAGGCCGTGGCCGTCACCTGCACGACGGATAATCTGGCGACGCCTGATGGGGTCACGGTCGGGATGGAAGCCAGTGTCCTTTCCGACAAGTATGGGACAGCTGACCATATTTACAATTTCAATGATAAATCCCTCTACGTGTATGACGGCACCGATGGGGAACAGCTGGCCTTTGACGTGCAGAATTTCTTCATCGTCAGCATCAGCGCCCGGGTTAATTAAAAAGATGAAATTGCGCGTATACGGCTACCGGGCAGGGCTTTGCGTATGGTATAATAAAACAAAAGACTAATATGGGCAGGGGCAGCCCGTCAGGCTGTCCGGGCTGCCAGGAAAAGAGGAATGGAGATTGCGTAAGACCATAATGACAGCACTTTGTGCGCTGGCCCTGTCGGCAGGGAGCGCATGGGCGGCCGGCACAGACACGGCCCCGGCAGGAGAAACGGCATTGCGGACCGTCCCGACTCATTTTTCGCAACGTACCGAAGAGAGCCTGAAGGAACAGACGCCATCAGACGGGCGCGCTGACGGCAAGGCCGCTCCGGCGGCAGTGGTGACCGTGACGCCTACGACGGGGACGGCAGCGTCTCCGGCTTCGCCATCCCCCACGACGGCCGTATCGGTTACATCGACGGTGCCGGCAGAGGGACTGCAGGTGTCCCGGGAAAAGAAGATCATGCTCAATCTGGCCAGCCGTATCCTGACGCTCTATGAAGGGAAGACGCCTATCTGTATGTATCCCGTAGGGGTAGGCAAAGTCAGTACGCCGACGCCGACGGGGTATTATTCGGTCAGTGAAAAAATCCTGAATCCGACCTGGACCGACCCCGACTCGGGCGTGAGCATCGGCTCCGGCCCGGACTGCCCCCTGGGCTACCGCTGGCTCGGGCTTTTTGGCAATTATGGCATTCATGGGACGAACCGGCCCGATTCCATCGGTGGCTATGTCTCCAACGGCTGTGTGCGCATGCATGAAGAAGATGTAGAAGATCTCTATGACCGGGTCAGTGTCGGCACGGCTGTCGATATTTATTACGACCGCATCGTCATCGACCGCGACGCCGACCATACGATTTCCTATTATATTTATCCCGACGGATACGGCTGGCAGACTGTGTCTGTACAGGATGTCAAGAAGGCCCTGGCCGGCTATGGCGTCCAGGATTTTGCCGAACCGGCGGCTATTGCCAGCAAGATCGCCGCTTCCGACGGCAATCCGACCTACGTGGCCAAGGCCTATGATTTGTACGTCAATGGGAAGAAACAGCCCAAACGGGCCCTGGGAAAAGACGGAGTCATCTGGCTGCCGGCCTTCGCCCTCTCGACGGCGACCCATACGGAAGCCGAATGGAGCGGCGCGTCCCAGACACTGCGGACGAACCACGGCACGGGTACGGGCATTGTCCGCAGCGACGTGGTCTATCTCGATGCCGCGACGGCCCAGAACCTCTACGGCCTTACGGGCGGACTGGGGGCGGACCTCGTATACCGGATGCAGTCCCGGCCGGTGGTGACCCTCTACGGCGATAGCAGCCAGAAGGGTGCGGCAAAGGTGAAATAGACCGCTTCCGGGCGGTTCTGGCGGCCTGTCATGAATGGTGACGCCGATATTGACAACGAATCTATATCTGTGATATACTTTGAAAAGTTAGGTGTGCAGTTTCACCTAGC
>NZ_ONTA01000157.1:0-2006 GCF_900320625.1 Megasphaera sp. DJF_B143 | reverse complement strand
GCCAGAGAAACGGATACGGACGTCCTGTTTCTGGGAGAATTTCATGATAATGCTTCCATCCATGAAACAGAAGCTGCCCTGCTGCAGAATCTGTACAAGCAGAAACAGGGGAAGCTGGCACTGTCGCTGGAAATGGCGGAACGGGATACCCAGCCCATACTGGATTCGTATCTGGCCGGGAAGACAGGCGAAGACGAATACCTTGCTGCCGGGCGCCCCTGGCCCAATTACAGGGATGCCTACCGGCCAATGGTTACCTTTGCCAGAACGCAGAAGATTCCCGTAATTGCCGCCAATATACCGAGGAAAGCCGCAGCCGTCTATGCCCATACAGGCTCCCTCCGGGAGGCAGAAGAGACATGGGGAGCCTATATGCCGCAGACCGTATATCCCGGCTCCCTGGCGTATGAACGGGCATTTACCGGAACGATGATGCGTCTCCGGGGGCAGGCTATGCCCATTTCGCAGGATACGATTCCCCGGCTCTTTGCAGCCCAGTGCCTGAAGGACAATACCATGGCCGAAAGCATCGACCGCTATGCCCGGGCTCACGGCGGACATCTCGTCTTCCATGTGACCGGCGCCGCTCACTGCGAAGGATGGCTGGGGACAGTCGAACAGCTCCACCAGCGGAATCCGGGACTTACGATCCGGGTCATTACGGCGGTCCGCTATGACCCGTCCCGCCTGAGCCACAGCGAGGCAGCCGCATTGTACCGGGATAAGGGCGATTATCTGATCCTCGTTCCCGAAACCATGGCGGATACGGGGAGCCGGGGATGATCCGGCGCTTCCTTTCCTGTTATCGTCCGTACACCCGGCTCCTTGCCGTCGTCATGACCGGCTCGGTCCTTGCAGCCGGTATGGAAACGGGGTTTCCCATGATTGTACGCCACATCCTGAATGACATCCTGCCAGCCCGGGATATGGCGCGCCTCTGGCAGACCGGACTGCTGCTTCTGGGGTTGTACGTCCTCTGCCTCCTCATCAGCTTCGCCGTCTGCTACTGTGGAAGGACCATGGGGGTCCACATCGAGCACGACCTGCGCTGCCGGCTCTTTGAACACATAGAAGGCCTGAGTTTTTCCTTTTTCGATACGGCACAGACCGGCCAGCTGGTCTCACGGATCATCAGCGATATTTCCGAAATCGGCGACCTCGTTTTCCAGCTTCCCAATCTGGTCCTGGTCTGCGTCATCACCATGGCAGGCAGTGCCTTCTTTATGTTTTCCATCAACTGGCAGCTGGCTCTTCTGGTGTTGTTCGTGCTGGGACTCAAAACGCTGGATACGGTCTTTCTCAACGGGCGGATGAAGCAGACCTTTTTCCTGGCCCGGCAGCAGATGGGCCGCCTCAGCGCCAGGGCAGCGGAAAGCTTCAGTGCCATCCGGGTCATCCAGTCCTTTGCCGCCGAACGGTATGAACTGGAACGGTTCCGCCGTACCAGTACGGATGTGCGCTGCGCCCAGCAGCGGACCTATCTCTTCGAGGCCTACCTGATGAGTACGGTCGTATTCTTTACCAACCTCAATAACCTGATCATCATAGCCGCCGGCAGCTATTACATCATGATGGGCACTATGACCGTCGCCGACCTGGTCGTCTTCCTCATGTACCTGCTCCTGTTCATCCGGCCCATTATGCAGCTGACCCTGCTTACAGAACGGTATCAGCGCAGCATGGCCGGATTCCGGCGCTATACGGGGCTCATGGATACGCCCCCGGCTGTCACCGACTGTCCCCATGCGATAGATGCAGGTCCGGTCCGCGGGCGCATTGAATTCCGCCACGTCTCCTTTTCCTATGAAAAGGGACCAGCCGTGCTGCGAGATTTCAACCTCACCATCGAACCGGGGGAAACCGTCGCCGTCGTCGGATCTACGGGCGTAGGGAAGAGCAGCATTGCCAGCCTTCTGCCACGGTTCTATGACGTCACGGCAGGAGAAATCCTCCTCGATGGCCGCGATATCCGCTCGTATACGCTGGCCTCCCTGCGGCGGGCGGTC
>NZ_ONTA01000047.1:0-5802 GCF_900320625.1 Megasphaera sp. DJF_B143 | reverse complement strand
CTGCCACCAGGAATAGGGAAATACATTATATCCGGCTGTACTCAGATTGCCGTTCTTATTGAGCCGCACATTAAGAAATGACGAAGATGCGTCCATAGCCGTATCCATATACCGGATAACGTCAGGACTGTCCAGATAAAAACCTTTTAATTTGTTCTCTTTATTGTATAGCTGGATTTTTTCCTCCTGGCTGAGCAAATGGTTTTCTGAAAGTTTCCGGCTTCGCACATAGCAATATAACACGGCTGCCGGGGCGGCCTGAGGCCCTATGTTTTTCAAGGCGACATCCATATACGTCAGGAGCTGTAATTCCAGTCCCATGTAAATTTTCTGCAAATCCAGTACGGTGCTGCCCGATTTATAATCGATGACAACGACAAAATCCGTATCGTCTGCATGGAGTGTGTCAATGCGGTCAATCTGCCCGGTCACGATGACCTCCAGCCCATTGTCCAGCGTAAATTGCAAAGCCTTCCAGGCATTTTTCCCCTGTCCAAATCCCTTTTCCACGGCAGTCGTATGAAAATCAGAAGACTTATTGAATTCACACAAACGCCGCACTGTCCGGATGAGAACCTGGATCAGTCTTCCCTGGATTTGAATAAAATACGCATTGGACATGAGAATATCGTTTTGTATCTTCGGCGATAACTCTTCTACAATGGACGTACACAGCGGCCCTATTTCCTCATCCTGCAAATGCTGCCACTGCCGTCCTTCTGTGAGCAATTTTTCTCCGATACGGCGCAGTGCTTCATGGACAAGCATCCCCAGATCCGGTGCCGAAAAATGCTGCATCGGCCGTTCGGCAAGGCCCAGTCCATATTGCGAAAAATACGCAAACGGGCACTGACGGTAACTTTCAAACCGGGTAACGGAACCGACAATCCTCCCTTCCGGAGCATAGAGGCGGCGTACGGTTTCATAGGGAAGCCGCTCCGGCCGGTTATGATAAAACAAGCCCTGCACAGCCCGTACGGTTACCTGTTTCCATCCATGGAGCAACGCCCAGTCATACAAGGACCACCATACGGAATCTATTTTTTTATTTTCTACAGCCGGACGCAGCATAACTGGCAGATATTTCAACGCTGCTGGCATAGAGACGATATACTCCGCAGCCGATGCCGGAGAAGCTTCTCCGCTTTCCTTTCGAAGGCCAGCAATATATCCTTTATCTATCAACTGCTGGATCCACAAAGACGGCGTCAGCTCCTCGCCCTGCTCATCAGCCAGCGCGTAACTGATATATAGCCGTTCTCTGGCCCGGGTGGCCGCCAGATAAAACAGGAATTTTTCCTGCAGGGAACGGAACCGGCTCCCCGGCCCCAACGTCACGCCGGCCTCTGTCAGGCTTTGCCGTTCTACGTCACTTAGAAGTCCCTCATCGCCGCTGTGCTGAGGAAAAATCCCATCATTGATGCCACATAAAAACACAATGCGTCCACTGCCGGTATACCCCCGTTCGATTGACGTAATCGTCACATGATCCAGTGTCGGCGGAATAATGCTGAACGTCATCGTCTTCAGGCCGTCTTCCACCATCTGGGAAAATTCTTCCAGACTGACCACATCATCTCCGCACAAGGCCGTCATTTCTTCCATGAATGCCAGCATTTTTTTCCATACCTGCTCATGTTCTTTACTTTCTGTCATACGCTGGACTGCTTCATCTTCTTCCTTCCAACGCCGCAGCGTATCGGGAACATGGATAGACTGGAGAAAAGTAAATAAAAGGGTACACCAGTCACGCAAATTTTTTTCTCCCTGTGCCTTCTGCCAGAAAGGAAGTATATACTGCTGAACACGTTGCCGCACTTCATTGACCTGATGCAGTCGTTCCTGTATTTCCGGATGCTGACTTACATCATCGCTCATATATTTTTGTGGGTAATAGGTCCATTCCCGGCTGCTCAGCCACTGCCGGCTGCTGATACCGCTGGCCAGACAGTAATTTTCCAGGATATCCACTTCATGCCGGTCCAGAGGAAATAAATCCGTTTTGAGAAGGCGGAACACTGTCTCGTGTGACCAGTGGGACCGTAGCAGTGCCAGAAAAGCGGCAACAGCCTCTGCGGCAGGGTGAGATGCCATGGGACGCCGATAATCAGTAAAGCACGGTATACCATAAGACTTGCATATCCGTTCTCCCAGCGCATCATACATATTGCTAGTCCGGGTGAGTATCAGAAAATCCCTGTACCGGTATCCGTATTGCACGAGACGGGCAATGCGTCTGGCAATGGCGTCCATTTCAGCCGCGCGATCAGAACATTCTGAAACAATGAGTTCCTTAACCGGCACGTCCTGTGTATCCGGAACGGACTGAAAGAAATGCCTGGTAAACTGTCGTATTCCCTTGCATGGCGGATTGGGCAGGTTCTCTGTTTCCAAATGGGGAAAAATGTGGAGAAGACTCTGATACACTTCCCAGGGGCGGTGATACAAAGCCGTATGGCGGGACTGCTGTGAAACACGTTCTGCATCCATTGTCAAGGTTATGGTCAGCGAATCAGCCACTTTTTCGGCTGCCAGCAGAATCTGCAACTGCTGCGGCGTGAACCATTGAAATCCATCGACCCAGACCCGTGCTCCCTGAATAAACGTATAGTTGGGCAGTTCCCTTGCCAGCAGTGTCATCGTATCATCGGCATTTCCAAAATGTTCTCCCAGAAATTCCAAGTATTTTTCATACAATGAAGCGATGTCTTCCAATTTATGTGACAGTGTCAGCTGATTCATCAGCCCTGCCGCATTCCGCAGCATATCCGGTGTAATACGGAAGGAGCGGCATTCCATGAGGAACTGGCCCATAGTCGTCACAAAATTAGGTTGCGAGGCGGCAGTCTGAAGGACAGTCAATACATTGCCGTGCTGCCTTAGAAGACGCTGTAGTACGATATTGCGGCTCAATTCAGATAACGACGCATGTTCTTTGTTCCGTTCCTGAAAGACCTGGAATGCCAGCCGGGAAAATCCAAAAATCTGGGTTCCCATAAATCCATGACCCGGCATGGTGGATGCAAACCGTCTTTCCATACTGTACGTAGCCTGGTCAGGTACGAGCAAAACAGCCTTTCCGCCATCTTTCGACCAATTCCTGATTTCTTCCAGGCATCGGGCAGTCTTTCCGCTGCCGGCCCTGCCAAATACGACGGTTACTGCCACAGTTCTCTCTCCTCTCCTGTGTTCACTGCAAATATACATATAAAATATTCTATCACACTCTGCATGTGAATCCTAGTAGAGAAAAAGAAAAGGCCCGCTGCTACCATTCAGATAACAGCGGGATTTTTCAAATTGCGGCACAAGCAGTTTTGACAAAGGACAACCGGGAAGGACGGCTGCGCTGCAGCCATTTGAGGTCATATGGTTCAAATACGACCTTGCGGTACGCGTCTACATCCATGAGCGTTCCATCCCAGTCAGAATGGATATCTCCATTCTGCTTAATCAGGATATCGTACAATATATCATAGGTAATTCCTGTCTTAGGATCTGTTTCCACAATCGTACTATACGGCAGCGTCTTATGATAGGTCAGTTCCATTCCCTTATAATCAAAATGGAATCCACAACGCATGCGGCACCCATCCAGGCCCGTATAAGTGGCAATCTGTTTCAAATCATGGAGAATGCGGTCACCTTGTTCATCATACAGATTATCGGGAGTCGTCGCCGTGTAATCGAAACGGAACTGCACAGAAGCGCCGGGAATTTTGTAGAACCGTTCCAGATACGGTACCAGTTCCTGGGCTGGATAGTTTTTGTAAAGCACGCAATTAATGCGGAAGGGAACCGCCAGCCGACTCAGCAGAGAATCATTGGATTCTACGACATAATGCTGCATATGCCGGGATACATTGATACATGTAATCTTGTCTTTATTGCGTTTCGTAAAATTGACAATGTCATCTTCCGTCTGGAATTCAAAAACGGGCAATGTCGTGTTGATATACACCTTGTGAGTTGTGGGAATCTTATCGAGCATCATCTGAAGAGAGTCCAGATTGGCAAACGGTTCCCCACCAGTAAACACATAATCACAATAGGGCGTAATCTGATTCATCATTTCAATGCTATGACATATCTTTTCTGCCGAAAAACCTTCTGGATGGGAATATTCTTCTTTATTGATGCAGAAGGGACAATGATTGCGGCAGTTGTACGGAACAAAAATAGTAATAGTCGCTCCGCCTTCACGCGTTTTGTATGGATGTCTTGTCTTAACTGTGCTTGCAGTAGTATTCACCTGCGTCTGTATCATGTTCTTATTCGCCTCAAATTCATTTTACCCAGCCGGGAGCGCCAAATAAACGGGCATTCCAATTTACACTGTTCAGTGATATCCAACAAGCATGGGCACTTATTACTATCATAACACAAATGTCAATATCGTCAAATAATTAACTAGACACATATTATGTTATTTTTGAATTATTTTAGCGACTTTCAATTCTTCTGTTTCGCTGTTTCGTGGATTTTATAGAGATTCTGGGCCAGGCTGGTGACGAGGCCACCACATTCCAATTTGTGAGACCAGCTGCGCGGCACAGCATCAGCCCCGTACATAGCACCTGCCATATTGCCGCAGACTGATCCGCACGAGTCGCTGTCTCCATCCTGATTACAAGCCATAATGACGGCATCTTTCAACGTCCCTGTTTTTAACAGGCAATAAATAGCCAGAGCATACGTTTCTTCAGCAACCCAGCCTTTGCCGATCCGTTTCATAGCCCGCCAGGCTTCCCTATCGGTCACGGCTTCATCGATGGCCCGGATAACTGCTCGCTTTACACCTTCATAATGCTCATGTTTTTGTAATATCCGCATGACTTCTGGCAGTGTATCGGCTAATTCCTTTCCCTGGCTGAGGAGAGAAACGGACGCGCTGAGCATTCCTGCTGCCAGATATCCCGTAGGATTCCCATGAGTCAGACGCCCTGACTGACAACCTACGTCAAAAGCCTTTTCCGGATCACCTGCATAAAACAATCCCACAGGAGCGGCACGCATTATGGAACCACAGCCTTTACTATCATTATCGGCATAGAGGCTGTCTGTCCGGCCACTTCCCGCCAGAGCGGACAGGCAGGTTTTCCCCGGTGCCCGCCGGGCATATAAATCTTCTTCCCCCATCATATCGTAATCCCATTCTTTTTCATGGGCCTGCCTTGTCATCCAGGCAGACTGATCCGGTTGAATGACTTGCTTTGTCTGTGTATAATACCAACGCATGTACGAACGGTACAGACCTTCTTCTGGCGCCAATTCATCATGAGCAGCCCAAAGTAGTCCGTCGGCAGTGAAAAGAGACATTTGTGTATCATCCGAGATGATGCCTTTTCTCCCATTGGCATCCAGCCGCAGTATCGTCCGCAATCCATAAGGCCCGAATTTTTTCCGGATAGTATACCAATCGTCAAATTCGATGATATATCCTAATGCATCGCCTGCTGCACCACCAAGCATACATCCCAGGAATCGGTCACATGTATCCATTTTCACACCTCCAACACGTATATTCGATTCGCTATCAATCCCATAGTTGTAAAATAATTATAAAATGGGTTTACAATTTATTGATATTATTATATTATATAAGATTATACTTTTATTATAACAGATTAATCATCCATTGTGCAATAAAAAAAGCACCTGCAACGATTGTCGCAGATGCTTTTTATTTTTCCCATAGGTAATACAGGGGTTATCAGCCTTCGATTTCGGAAACAACGCCGGCGCCTACTGTACGGCCGCCTTCGCGGATAGCGAAACGCAGGCCTGCTTCAATAGCGATCG
>NZ_ONTA01000193.1:0-4333 GCF_900320625.1 Megasphaera sp. DJF_B143 | reverse complement strand
TCGGAACCGAAGCCCCAGAATTTGCAGGATGTAAGGCCTTCCGTGTTGAGCGGCATCTTCGGAGCACGCGGCAGGGAAAGGTTGGTTACATCATCAACGATACCGATTGTGAAGCCATTGAGCGGATGTTCTTTCTTGACTTCTTCGAATACGGGGAGGATATCTTCCGGAACAACGTCTTTGGAGCCAAGACCGGCACGGCCACCGATGACATCGATATCGAGGCCCTGTTCTTTAACAAAGTCAACAATATCCAGATACAGCGGTTCGCCAAGGGATCCCGGTTCTTTTGTACGGTCGATGACAGCAATCTTTTTAACGGTCTTCGGCAGTACAGCAGACAGATATTTAGCAGAGAACGGACGATACAGATGGACATTGATAGCGCCAACTTTTTCGCCTTTGCTGTTCAGATAATCAACAGCCTGTTTAACTACGTCAGAGAGAGAACCCATGGAAACGATAATCGATTCTGCATCTTCTGCGCCGTAGTAGTTAAACGGTTTGTACGTACGGCCAGTGATTTCGGAAATCTTAGCCATGTAGTCAGCAACGATATCCGGCATAGCATCGTAGAAGCGGTTGCTGGCTTCAGTGTGCTGGAAGTATACATCCGGGTTTTCTGCAGTGCCGCGGATTTCCGGTTTATCCGGATTCAGGGCACGTTTGCGGAAAGCTTTGACAGCATCCCAGTCAATCAGTTTTTTGAAGTTATCATAATCCATAACTTCAACTTTCTGAATTTCATGAGATGTACGGAAACCATCAAAGAAATTGATGAACGGAAGCGAGCCTTTCAGAGCTGCCAGGTGAGCGACGCCGCCAAGATCCATGACTTCCTGGACATTGGATTCAGCCAAGAGACAGCAGCCAGTAGCACGGGCAGACATAACGTCCTGATGATCGCCGAAAATGCTCAGTGCATGGTTAGCCAGAGCACGGGCAGCTACGTGGAATACACCAGGGAGTAATTCACCGGCAACTTTGTACATATTCGGAATCATGAGCAAAAAGCCCTGGGAAGCCGTATACGTTGTTGTCAAAGCGCCAGCCTGTAAAGAACCGTGGAACGCACCAGCCGCACCAGCTTCAGATTCCATTTCAATAACTTTTACGGTGTTACCGAAAAGGTTCTTCTGACCGGCAGCGGACCAATCATCGACGTGTTCAGCCATAGGCGAAGACGGCGTGATAGGATAAATTGCGGCAACTTCAGTAAATGCATAGGAGACCCATGCAGCAGCTTCATTGCCATCCATGGTTTTGAACTTACTCATAGATAATACACGCTCCTTAATAAAAATATAGATGTATAAACCAATATAAGATACATTAATTATAGCAGCAGCATGTGTATCTTACATTGACAAGCAAAGTTTAGTACGACCCATAAATAACATACATGTCGTAGCGAAAAGGAAGAAGAACCATTTTGATTTGTCTATGCTTCTTTTGCAATGTATTCTGTATACATTGGCGTATTTATGGCACAAAAATAAACAAATCATATAAAAAAGTTATAAAGATTCTTCAAAAAGTATTGCTATTATTCCAATTGTGTAATACTATAAATGTAGTATTACACATATGCAAAGCAATCTGATTGCTGACCTTTTCTCTTTAGTCATTGTATGCCGAACGTACTTGTAACTTTTCCTTACAACGTAATTATAGGCTTTTGACCTTTACAATTCAATACTAAAACGTATGCTATTTTTAATATTCTCATGTTCCTATATGTAAACATATACTCTTTCAGTGTTCATTAACAGGAGGTAAGACTATGGACTTTCATCATCTCAAATATTTTGTCGAAGTAGCTGACAAAAAATCTTTCAGCAAAGCTGCACGCACACTGCACATCTCCCAGTCGGCTATCAGCCGCACAATCAAGGCACTGGAAGAAGAATTAGGCGTCGTACTCTTTATGCGTAACGCAAAAGCCGTTGAACTGACCGATGCGGGTACCATATTCCTTTCCCATGCCAAGCGGGTCGTCTTCATGTTTGAACATTTGAAGACCGATTTTGAAAATGAGTTCAAACTGGAACAAGGTACTGTCCTTATCGGCCTGCCTCCTATTACGGGCGCCCCGATTTTCGCCAATCTTCTCGGTGCGTTCAAACAGGAATACCCCCAGATTGAACTGGATTTATATGAACACGGCTCCAAGAAAGTAGAAATCAGTGTCCAGGAAGGATTGATTGACCTGGGTATTATCTGCACCCAGCCGAAAGAAAAAGATTTCGAATCTTTCTTCCTGACCCAGGATCCGATGAACGTAATCATCCACAGAGACAATATCCTCTCCAAAGAAAAAACAATTCCCTTGAAGAAGCTGGCCAATGAATCGCTCGTACTGTACCGTGACGATTTCAATCTCCATGATGAAATCATCCAGGACTGCAAAAAAATCGGCTTTCAGCCAAAAATCGTTTTCGAAACCAGCCAGCGCGACCTGATGATCCAGACGGTCGTCGCCAACCTGGGTGTGGCACTCCTGCCCAGCCGCATCTGCCCGAATAAAGAATCGAATCCCCGCGTAGCAGAGCAGGTCGTCGTACGTCCTCTCGTTGAACCAGAAATCATGCACGTTCTCTATGTCATCTGGAAACGCGGCCACTACCTGTCTCATGCCGCCCAGCTGTGGCTCGATTTTGTCCGCAATAAGACACGTACCATATCGAATATCTGATGAATATAACCATACTAAGCAGGAAGGTGTGCCATTTTGAGTCTGCCCAGTTCGCTAAAACGCCGCATCATATCGCTATCACAGTCAGATACTGACCATAAGGATGTCCGTCCGGAAGAAGAATATGACCGGCAAAAGCGTATATTGAAAACGCGTTACCAGGCTTTGTCCGGACTGGAAAAATGTCTGGTTCTGTCTCTGACAGCCGCTGTGATATTAGTGGTAATCCAGTTTTTCTGGATCGCGGCTTTACAGTATGAAGTAGCTCTTCTGAAAGAAGAAGTGCATACACAGCAGACCCGGCTCACCCAATTGGAACAAGCCAGCCAGAAACATAATAATCTTCTCTATTCGACGTATGAATCAATGGAAGACCTGAATAAAAAATGGCATGACCTCCACTTCCGTGTTTTAGAAAATACATGGAAATTAGGAAACTGATTGTAAAAGACTGCCACACGCTCTGACGTGCGGCAGCCTTTTTTCGTCAAGAACGTCAATAATGGTATTGTCAAATCCTTTTTCCGATTTCAGCATATAAAATGAGTATAGTTTTACAAATAGCTTACGGATTCAGAAATCACGTTTACAAGGAAGATAAAAAATTATATAATGAACTGTAACTAAACGATGGGTGGATTCTATGAACAATACATTAGGAAAACATTTACTGATTGACTTTTATAATTGTAAGGCTGTATTTACAGATCCTGAAGATTTACAGCCTTTAGTTGAACGCGCTTTCGAGCTCGTAGGTGCCACGTTAGATGGGGCGAGTTTCTATCATCTCGATAATGAACTGACCTGCATTGCCGTTTCCGGCAATGCACATCTTTGCATACATACCTATCCTGATCTTTCTTATGCCGCAGTCGATATCTATAGCTTTAATACGGATCTTCAGGCAAGTAAAATCATGAGTGCCCTGAAAATTATCTTAAAATCAGACCGCATCAAAGCGACAAGTATCCGCCGTGGTGATTTTGGTTCTATCCGGGACATGCGTCCGAAACGCAAAAGCAAGATTACAACGGTACGAAGAATGAAAAATACAGGCGCACGCATCAAGCGTACCAGCGCCAAGATGTTTTCTATTCTCCGCCATCCTAAACGTTCCCGGCGTATACGCAGCTATCAGAATAGAAAGAAATAAGTTTTACGGAAGGGTTTGTCTCTATGTTTATGATGTCACTTAACCAATCAGCCGGCATCGGGTCTGAAGAAAGAGAATCTCTAGACGCCATTACCGCTGATTTGTTGCAGTTTATACAACTAAAAAGCCATAGGCTGTACATGCATTCTCTGCAAGTTGCCAATTACAGCGTCAGTGTAGCGGCCAAATTAGCTCTGCCAAAGAGTGAAATTGAGCAGATAAAACATGCTGCTTTGCTTCATGATGTGGGACTATTGTTTGTATCAAATACCCTGCTGGCTAAAATCCCCTATCTGAACCGCAGCGAAAAAGCAATGTATAAACGCCATGCCGCAGCAGGCGGTAACATGATAGAAAATATCCCCTGCTGCCAGGACATCATCCCGTATATTGTATATCATCACGAACGATGGGACGGTTCCGGATTTCCCAAACACCTGCGGGGGGCCAATATTCCCCTTGGTGCCCGCATAATAGCCGTAGCC
>NZ_ONTA01000190.1:0-9186 GCF_900320625.1 Megasphaera sp. DJF_B143 | reverse complement strand
GATTCCTGTACGATATGGAGGATTTCCTTCCAATTGTCGTATTCCTGTTCAGAGAGGATGAACTCCCCCATTACGCCCGTATCGAGCCGTTCCTGGGAACAAATGACGCTTTTGGCATAATCGACGCCGCTGCTGCGGTCGTAAACGTGGAGTTCCCGTTCTTCATTATTGACGTATACTATCATACATTATTTCTCCTTCATTTTAAAATCTATATTATTATATCATATAAATGCTGATTCCATCGCATTATTTTGCCGCGTAAAATAATGCTGCCCAATGTAAAATTACAGTAAAAGTGCTTTCTTTCTCTGCAACGATGGTATACTATGGTTGCATACAACATGTATTCTGGTATACAGGAGGCAATACGATGAAATCAACCCCTTCTCTAAAGGAAATGAATGACCTATATCAAACCTTGTTCGAACTTCGCCAGAACGTTTTGGAGCAGGGCATGAAAATGTATCAAGCTGTTTCTCCATCTATCCGGCGCAGCTCCTTCCGCTTCAGTGCCCTGAATCTGGCTTTTTATCTTGTCATACGCTGCCACGACCTGCGGCCCCTGCAGGAAAAGCTGCTGTTATTGGGATTATCTTCACTTGGGCGCAGCGAAGCCCGTACGATGGCGAATCTCGATGCCGTCATCGCTTCATTGGGGCGGATCTGCCACAAGCAGGAACATGAACTCATCGCCTATCCTGCACCAAAATGGTTTTTCCACGGCAGCCGCCTGCTAGCTCATAATTCCAATCTGATATTTGGCAGTCATCCTGATGCATCCTATACGAATATTATGGTGACTATGCCTCCAGAAGCGGCTACGGACTACAAACTGGTCCGCAATCTTCTCGAAGCAGGTATGGACATGGCCCGCATCAACTGCGCTCACGACACACGGGATATATGGCAGGCCATGCTGCACCATATCCATAAAGCGGAAAAGGAAACAAAGAAACGCTGTAAAATCTACATGGACCTGGCCGGTCCGAAAGTCCGCATTTCCCAGGTATTAGTCCCCGGTGATGACGACCGTGTCTTTACAGATGATTTCTTTTTCCTCGCCCGTGGAAAAATTTCCGATTACCCTGCCGATTATACAGGAAATGTCATCATTACCTGTAGTATCCCCCAAGTATTCGATCATCTTCAGGAAGGCGATTCCGTCGTCATCGATGATGGCAAACTGAATTGTGTCGTCACCAGGCTTATGCCTCAGGGAGCCTATCTGCGCGTCATTTCGACAAAAGCCAAGGGATTCCGTCTGAAAAATAAAAAAAGCTTGAATTTCCCTAAAACACCACTGGACATTACGCCCCTGACGAAAAAGGATCTGACCGATCTCGATTTCATTATCCATCATGCCGACGCAATCGGCTATTCGTTCGTCCGCAGCCGCGCCGATATTCTTCTGTTGCAGGATGAACTGTACAAACGGATGGGAAATAAAGCACGGAACATGGCTATCATCGCAAAAATAGAGACCAGAGACAGTGTGCATAATCTGCCAGAAATCATCGTCCAGGCCGCTTCCCGGAATCCCTTTGGCGTCATGATTGCCCGGGGCGATCTGGCCGTTGAAGCGGGATATCATCGTCTGGCAGAGCTGCAGGAAGAAATACTCTGGATTTGTGAAGCTGCCCATATTCCCGTCATCTGGGCTACACAGGTTCTGGAAAACCTTGTCAAGACAGGCATTCCGTCCCGGGCTGAAATCACCGATGCCGCCATGAGCGAACGGGCCGAATGCGTCATGCTCAATAAAGGGCCGTACATCGTAAAAGCCGTTTCCAGCCTGGCGGATATTGTTAAGCGTATGGAAGACCATCAGTATAAAAAAGCGCCCCAGCTGCGCACGCTCCATATCGCATCAGATGCGCTGAAAGCATTCGATAATTAAATTATTGACTTTTGTTGTTTATATTATTGACATATGTCGTTATATGATGTATACTCTTTAATAGAAGAAAGATTTAGTATAGTCAGGTTATATTAAGGAGGAATTCATATGATGACAAATGGCAAAATTGCCGTAACCTATGACAACGGCAGCGTATTCCAGCATTTTGGACGGACAGAAGCATTCAAGTTTTATACAGTAGAAGACAAAATCGTAACGGGGAGCGAAATCATTTCCACCAACGGTGTCGGCCACGAACCGCTGGCCCAGTGGCTCAAAGATCACGGTGCTGACGTACTCCTCTGTGGCAATATGGGACCGGGAGCGCGTAATGCCCTGCAACAGGCTGGTATCCCCTTCTACTGTGGCGTTCAGGGATCCTGTGACGAAGCCGTACAGGCATTCCTGGAAGACCGGCTGCAGTATAATCCGGATGCCACCTGCAGCGGCGGTCATCATCAGCACCACGCCGGTCATGGTCATACATGCAATCATCAGTAGTCCTGCCGGACAAGAGTACAGCGGAAATCACATCAGCTGTACTCTTTTTACGTTTTCTTACTGCGTTAACAGAATTACTGTTTTCCCCTTTTTCCGGCTCGTGTTTATAATAAAAAGTAACAAAAGAGCACGTGTTCTGCAGCACAGCTTTTGTCTGTTCCTGCGCCGTCTGCAGCTGGATACGAAAATCCTCTTACATGTCCCTTTTAGGATTCTTGTATGCTGATTTTAGCAGGAATATATTTATATCGAGACTCCCTGAAAAAGGGGCTGCAGCAAAGTGAACCAGAAGCATTCACCTTGCTGCAGCCCCTTTTTCCACGCACAGATTTTCTTTAATGGAAATATACATTCATGTAAGACTATCTTTAATGAACTCTTTCGTACATTCAATGAACGCCCTGGCCGGGACAGAACATTCACTAAAGGAAGCCACTGTCAGGATAATATCACAAGTCAGGGACGGTGAAATCGGCCGTGCTGTGAGTCCCGGATGCATAGGAGCATAAAAATCCCACATATAAACGGGAAGCAGACTGACACAAGGTGTCTGTTCCAGTTTTTTCAGCATGACATAATTGCAGTTGGACGTAAACGTCGAAAGAGGCTGCAGATTATACTTTTTCATGTACTCGGCTACATTCGATTCCAGACCATGGCGTGAACGGAACATGAGTACCCGGGACTGCTGCATTTCTTCTGCCGTAATGCATTCGTTCCGGGACAAAGGGTTCTGTTTGGACAGGACAGCCACATAAGGATTGACATTGAGGATAATCCATTCATTTTCATAATCTGGCTGTTTCGTCGTAATCGTAATATCGGCAACGCCGCTGCGCACCCATTCGGCTAGCGTTTTAGGACTGTTCTCTTCCAGAATGTCCACATCAATATTGGGGTATCGTTCCTGAAAGCGCTCGACGACAGGCAGGATGATGGCACAGGCCGTGCTGGTGAATCCGGCAATGCGCAGGCGGCCCAAATGAATGCCCTTGATATTTTCACACTGCTCTTCCAGCCGTTCTTCCACTTCTACGAGCTGCCGGGCATAGGGCAGGATGGCGTGTCCTTCTTTGGTCAGAACAACACCTTTGTTGCTCCGCTGGAGCAGGCTGAAACCACATTCATTTTCCAGGGAATTCATCATCTGGGTCACCGCCGACGGCGTATATCCCAGTTCCCGCGCAGCCTGGATGAAGCTTCCCTTGCGGGCTGCCGTGAGAAAGACTTTGTATTTTTCTATATTCATATAATCACCGCTTTTTCTGTAATTCATATACGGTAACTTCCCGGGAGCACAAGACCCGGAAAGGCAGCCAGTGGCCCGTACCGCGATTGACATACCCATAGCAGCCGTCTTTTTGGAACAGGCCGCGGAGATATTTAAATCCTACGGCCTGGACTAAAGGCCCGATAGGTGCAAACTGGGCACCATGGGTATGACCACACATCGTAAGAGGAATATGATGAGCGAATCCTTCATCGATGAAGGCCGAATTGTGTGCCAGCAGAATCGTAAATGCACCTTCTGGTATTCCCTGCAAGGCTGTCTGCGTATAGTCCCGGCGCTGTTCATCGTGGAGACGGCCGCTGGGGGCAAAACTGAAATCTGTGCCGGCAATATAAAAGGGCCTGTTATCCCTTCCAGAACGGCCGGAAAGATTCCGTCCCCCTCCGGGACTGGCACAGAAATGGCTGTTGCGTACGATACGTATGGGTGTCGATTCCAGCATGTCTGTAATATCCGCCAGTCCCCGGTAATATTCATGGTTGCCGTAGCAGAAATCAATGCCATCGGGAAACAAAGCGGCTCCCTCCATAAGGACCTGCCGGCACTGAGGAAGCCGGCTCAGCTCATCGATGAGATCCCCCGTAATTTCCAGGCGGTTGACTTTTTCCGCTGCCAGGCGCTCCATCGCTGTTTTTAAGTCCTCCGGGCTGAAAAACAGCCCAATATGGCTATCAGAAATCTGTCCGATGCGGTACCCTTCCAGATAATCAGGTAAGTCCGGAAAGGAAAGGGGAAGTTTGGTCACAGCCAGATAACTTTCGCCCACGACATTTCCCAGTCCGCTCGTCGCTGCTGCCGCTACGGGAACGGCAGCGGCCATCCCTTTCAGGAATGTCCGCCGGCTCATGGATGGCCCCTGATGTTCCCCGGCAGTCATATTTTCTGCCGGTGTAACCGGTCGGCCGCGCCGCTTCAGCCGGTAAAAAAAGATGCCAGCCGCCAGCACCACCAGGACAGGAAATGCCAGGAGAAAGGTGAGGAACCAGCTCACTGACGCCAAAGCTCCTATATGGAGCCCCATCAGGCGGATGCCCCCCGTCAGCCCGGGGAACCAGTGGCTGTACCAATACAACTCCCCTGCCCCCAGCGCCGAGCAGCATGCCGTGAGCAAAGCAATTTTCTTTCCCTGTCCGCCTTGTACGATGTAGTTATATAGTACGCCTGCTGCTACGGAAAAACAGGACAGGATTACCATAAAATTAATAAAAAAAAGACCTTTCATCTAAACTATGGCAGTGATTTTTCCATGGGGCCCGGCCCAGGGAACCTGCGTGTAGCCAGCCTGTGGCAGCCACTGCCAATCCTCCTTATCCAATAGCGTCCCATTTGCATACGGGGCTGTATATATCGTCATCTGCCAGACTTTGTGGGAAAATACATGACGCAGTGTACCGACTGGCCCGCTGGCACTGCCGGCGCGGATTCCTGCTTTTTTCAGAACTTCTCTGGCTGCATCCAGCCCGGCACTGCCCTTTCCCACGGCATTGGGAAATTCCCACATAGAAGCGAGCAGTCCCTTTGCCGGACGGCGATGGATGAGCCAGGACTGCCGGTCGGAAACGACCAGAACGGTTATATCCACCGCAGGCTTGTCTTTTTTGACAATGCGGACCGGAAGTTCCGTCTCCCGCCCTTTTTCATGGGCAAGGCAGCAGGAAACAAGAGGACATTCCTGACAGCGCGGATGACGGGGAATGCAGATCGAAGCTCCCAGGTCCATGAGCGCTTCATTGAAATCGCCCGGCGCATCGTCGGGGATGACATCCTGTGCCAGGCGGGTAACTTCTTTTTTTACTTTCGCCGATAAAATATTATCCTCTATGAGGTACAGGCGGGAAAAGATGCGGAGCACGTTGCCATCGACAGCCGGGACCGGCCGGCCATAGGCAATACTGAGGACTGCCCCGGCCGTATAGGCACCGACTCCTTTGAGTGACAGCATATCCTTTTCCCTATCCGGTACCTTCCCGCCGTACCGGGCCTGCACTTCACAAACGGCCTGATGGAGATTGCGTGCCCGCGAATAATACCCCAGCCCCTGCCATTGGCGCAGCACTTCTTCCTGGGTGGCACTGGCCAGGGACGCCACCGTAGGAAAATGATCCAGCCAGTTTTCATAGTACGGCCGGACGGCTTCGACTTTCGTCTGCTGCAGCATAATTTCTGAAACCCATACTTTATACGGATCACGCGGCGAAGTGCGCCAGGGCAGGTCACGGCGGTGAGTCCGGAACCAGCCGAGCAGCAGCTGCGGCCAGTCATGGGCTGTTTCGTTGTGTATCGTCATAAACGGTTCATACCTCTGTTTTTTCAATGTAATCACACCGGAATGCCATTCTGGCTCCGGTGCTTTATATTATACCACATCCCCTGCCATATATCGTATTTGAAAAAGCGTATCTCTATGCTACAATATACGGTAGGTATTAGTAAAGGAGTCCGTCATAATGGAACACAATCCGTCATTACATACATTGATATACAATCTGGACCTGGGCAGGACAAAGCCGGATACGGTGCACCGCGACGCGTCGTACTGCCCGTTCTGCGATGTGGCACATTTAAAAAACATCATGGAAACGCGGGGACACATGATATGGCTGGAAAATGCCTATCCGGTCCTCAAGGATTCCTGGCAGACACTAATCATCGAAAGTGACGACTGCGACGGTGAATTTTGTGAATATACGCCGGATTATGCCACAAAGCTCATCGATTTCGGTCTGGAAAAGTGGCAACAGGTCAAAGAAATGGGGCGCTTCCGTTCCGTCGTTTTTTACAGGAATCACGGTTACATGTCCGGTGGAACTATTCATCATCCCCATTCCCAGATAGTCGGATTTGAAAACTATGATTATCATGACGACATCAAGCTCTACCATCTCCTGGGGACGCCCATCATCGAAGAAGACGGTCTGGAAATCAATCTTTCAACCCGTCCCATCATCGGCTTTTATGAAGTCAACCTGATTCTTGAAAACAAGGAAAAACTGCCAGAGTTCGTTCGCTATATGCAGCTCGTCGCCCACTACTTCATCCACGCTTTCGTGTGGCGCAACGAAAGCTATAACATCTTTTTCTACGATTTTCCCGGTGACAGCCGGCTCTTTGTCAAAATAGTCCCACGTTTTCTTACCAATCCGCTGTACGTAGGATATATGATTGCCCAGGTCGCCAACAAGGGACATCAGCAGCGGGTTATAGAAAAACTGCGTACCATTTTATCGGAAAGGAAATAATATATGCGTTTATTTGCAATCGGTGATTTACATCTGTCCGGCAACCCGCCTAAAAAGCCCATGGAGGTCTTTGGTCCCCGCTGGATCAATCACTGGCAGCGGATCCGGGAAGACTGGCTCAGCCGTGTCCATGAAAACGACGTCGTCCTCATCGCCGGTGATACATCGTGGGCCATGCATCTTAAAGAAGCTCAGGAAGATCTCGACGAAATCCGGGAACTTCCCGGCACGAAATATATCATCCGCGGCAATCACGATTACTGGTGGGAAAGTGCCGGCAAGTTAAACCGCCTCGATGAAGGAAAGGGCATGCACTACTTATACGGCAGCACCGTCACTCTCGACGAAGGCCGCATCGCTGTCTGCGGTACTCATGGCTGGGTCTGCCCCGGCGACATCCACTACCATGAAGAAAAAGACGCCAAACCTTACCGCCGGGAACTGCTCCGCGTCGAACGGTGCCTGCAGGAAGCGGCAGCACTAAATTGTGAGCACACGATTCTGCTTCTCCACTACCCGCCGGTCTGTGATCTGACAAGACCCAGCGGTTTTACAGAACTTCTGGAAAAGTATCACGTTCCTCTGTGCGTGTTCGGCCATCTCCACGGCATGCAGCCCAACACCATGTTCCCCCGCAGATATAACGGGACATTGCTGCAGCTCGTCTCTGCCGATTACCGGGACTGCCAGCTGCTGGAAATTACATTTGATGATAAAGGAGAAGAATCATGAGCCAGATTGCCCAGAAACATCTATTAGCCGGGTTCATCTTCGGCGATAAAGAAAATAACGAATACATCTATCTGCCCGGTGGCGAAGTCGGCACAGAACATCCACTCTGCGTGTATGAACATGATGGTTCCCGGGAAGATATTCCCCTGGAAGAAGCAGGCTATCTCGTCGGCCATCTGACACTGAAGCCGTGCAGTCATCCCGTGCTGGGAAAAAAGTCGTTTTAATGCAATATGAGGCCGCAGCATAATGACATGAACCATTCATTTTGCTGCGGCCTCCTTTATTTGCCGTTCATAGCAGTTTTGCGACAGTCATCCGAATGAAACGAATCAGCAGGCTTTCAGAGTAAACCAGAATGTTACGCCGTCCGGTTCATTGTACACGCCATACGTTTCATGGTGCAGTTTCAATAAGGCTGCCACGATTCCCAGACCCAGGCCATGACCGCCAAAAATACGCTGGGATTTACGGGTCCTGGCGGCATCTACTTTATAGAACGGTTCCCAGACGCGGCTCAGGTCATGCTCCGGTATCTGGATTCCCTGATTGTAGATACTGATGGTATAACGGTCTCCCGAACGGACGGCAGAAAGAATAATACGTCGTCCTTTTTCCGTATAGTCGATAGCATTGGAAAGGAAATTGCTAAGGACTGTATCAATGCGTTCCGGATCAGCGTAGACAACCATTTCTTCAGGCAGGCAGCACGAAAACTGAATTTCTTTTTCCCTCAGGACCCCTTCGAAGCGACAATGCGCTTCTTCTACGAGAGCCCGGAAATCAAACTCCGTCATATCGATGCGGAACGTCCCCGTTTCCAGCCGTGACAGGTTGAGCAGGTCCTTCACCAGATGATCCATCTTCATCGTCTCACTGTGTATGACCTTGCAGTAATGCTGCCTCGTCGATTCATCCACATCGAGGCTGTCCAGCCCTTCGGCATATCCCTGGATAAGGGCCAGTGGCGTCTTCAGCTCATGAGACACAGCAGAAATAAATTCTTTACGCATCTTTTCCACTTCATTGGCTTTTTTTAGCTGTACTTCCAGTTCGCTATTTGCCTGTTTGAGCTCTGTAAGGGCCGTATTCAGCTGATTAGACAAATTATTCAGGCTCTGGCCCAGTTCCCCGATTTCATCATTGCGCGTATTCATCCATTTATGGGAAAAGTCGAGATGGGCCATAGCAACAGACAGCTTTTTCAGATGAATCAACGGTTTCGTCAGGGCATTGGTAAACAGAATGGAACCGATGATGGCAACAAACAGCCATATGATACCGCACAATGCAACGAAATTCTGCACGACGACAACGGTCGCTTCCAGTGGTTCCAGCGGTTGGGAAACAATAACGTAACTATTACGGTCTTCGTCTACAGGATAGACATAACTGATGAATCGCATGTGATCGTCCCGGCCGTCAATGTAAATTTCATTAGTTTCATCCTGGCTTAAGGCTTCGCCATTGAACAGTTTGCGCATGATGGTGACATGCCGTGGCTCTTTCATCGGCTGCTCTTC
>NZ_ONTA01000197.1:0-6776 GCF_900320625.1 Megasphaera sp. DJF_B143 | reverse complement strand
TTCGGCGATCGCATGATGGTTGCCAATGCTCACGGCTGTTCCTCCGTATGGGGCGGCAGTGCTCCGGACTGCGGTTATACGAAGAATGCCCAGGGTCATGGCCCGGCATGGTCTACGTCCCTGTTCGAAGATAACGCCGAATATGGCTTTGGCATGATGCTGGCAGAACAGGCCGAACGCAAGCTCCTGGAAAAATATATGGACGACGCTATGGACGTTGCCAGCCCGCAGCTGCAGGAAGCATTCAAGGACTGGAAAGAACATAAACTGGAAGGCGAAGGCTCGCGGCAGCGTTCCGATGCTATCATCGCTCTGCTGGAACAGGAAAAAGAAGGCAAGCCGGCTCTGGAACAGGTATATGAAATGAAGAAGTTCCTCGTCAAACGTAGCCAGTGGATCTTCGGCGGCGACGGCTGGGCTTATGATATCGGCTATGGCGGCCTGGATCACGTACTGGCCCAGGGTCAGGATATCAACGTCCTCGTATTCGATACGGAAGTATATTCCAACACGGGCGGCCAGGCTTCCAAAGCAACGCCGACAGCAGCTGTTGCCCAGTTCGCAGCTTCCGGCAAGAAGACGAAGAAGAAAGACCTGGGCATGATGGAAGCCCAGTACGGATATATCTATGTAGCTCAGGTTGCTATGGGTGCTGATAAGAATCAGTTCCTGAAAGCCCTGAAAGAAGCAGAAGCCTATAAAGGTCCGTCTCTGATCATCGGCTATGCACCGTGCATCAACCATGGTCTGAAAGTAGGCCAGGGACAGAGCCAGCTGGAAGAAAAACGGGCTGTCGAAGCCGGATACTGGCATCTGTGGAGATACAATCCGGAACTCAAGAAACAGGGCAAGAACCCGTTCACACTCGATTCGAAACCGCCAACAGCAAACTTCCGCGATTTCCTCATGGGCGAAACACGGTTCGCTTCCTTGAAACGCACCTTCCCGGATACGGCAGAAGCTCTGTTTGAAAAGACGGAACAGGATGCCAAAGAACGGTATGAAGGATATGTACGCCTGACGAAAGCCTATGATGAAAAATAACACAGGCGTCATGAGCTGTAAAGCTTAATGATACATACACTCTTGTGTTTATGAGCACAGATACCCCCGGGGAAATCCCCGGGGGTATCTGCTATATTGGATTGATTCTTTCAGCCTACCCTTTGATCCGCTGGCGTTTGTTACCTACGACGAGGTAGCGGCTGATACTGCGGTAGACCATGAAGGTAAAGAAGAAGAAACCGAACAGGAATACCAGAGCGTAATCCAGTGTGAGCGGTTCGTCCTGTACGTAGTACCAGGCACAGATGAGGGTCAGTATAAGGCTGCCGTACATGGATATAAGGACACTGACCGTCCGCTGTCCGCGGTCGCGCATGGAAAAGAATTCTTTGTAATGGATATAAAAACCGATAGTCGAGAGGATAAGCGCTGCCGTGACGATGCCGATGGCGAGAACGCTCAGCTGGAAGTAAAGTGAGACGAGCAGCAGTACCATGAGGAAGAGAGTGCACAGGAAAATGCCTTCCTGCCGGCGGATGTCCTGTTTGTCTTCTTCTTCGTAGGTACGGGCGTCCCGGTTGCGATGACGTGCCATGGAATCACCTCCTTTAAGTTCTTTCTTATTATAGCATATTTACCTTTTGCCGCCATCTCTGGCGATGGGCAGATTTTTTTGCCGGACGGCAGGCAGACGGGCTGCGTTTATTGACATCGGCTCTCCTATATGGTACGCTGAACGAGGATAACTTATACCGAATTCATGACGCCCTGACGGTCATCCCGTGAGGGCGTTTTTATTTGGGAGGCGGAATCGATGAAAGCTGTAAAAAATTATGATGTCATTATTATCGGTGCCGGTCCGGCCGGGATTTTTACGGCTCTGGAGCTGGCAGATAAAGGGTACCGGATCCTTATGGTGGAAAAGGGGCAGGATATCCGCGAACGGATCGCCACGAGCCGTAATCCGCAGGCCCTGGCCAAGGATAAGGTGCGCAATGTCGTCTGCGGCTGGGGCGGTGCCGGTGCGTTCAGTGATGGCAAACTGACGCTGACGACGGAGTTTGGTGGCAATCTCGACGACTATATGTCCCAAGCGGAACTGGCGGAAAAAATCCGCTATGTCGATTCAGTGTACTGCCGGTTCGGCGGGGCCGACCGCAAGGTGTACGGTGATGAAAATCCTGAAGAAATCCGCCGCATCCAGCGCCGGGCAGCTGCGGCCGACCTGCGCTTCATCCCGGCCCGGATCCGTCATCTTGGAACAGACGTCAACGCCCAGATCCTGACGAATATGCGCGATTTCCTCGATGGTAAGGCGGATATCCTGTCCGATACGGCGGTGGAACACATCGTCGTTGAAGACGGCACAGTACGGGGCGTCATCATCGACGGCCAGCTCTACGGCTGCCAGTACCTCGTAGCCGCGCCGGGCCGGGAAGGGTCGGAATGGTTCGTCGGCGAAGTAGAACAGATGGGCCTGTCCCTGACATCCAATGCCGTCGATATCGGCGTCCGCGTCGAAATGCCGGCGGAAATCTTTGAACCCATCACGGATATCGTCTACGAATCGAAACTCATATATTTCAGCAAGTCCTTTGATGATCGCATCCGGACGTTCTGCATGAATCCCTATGGCTTTGTCGTCACGGAAAACAACGACGGCCTTTTGACGGTCAATGGCCACAGCTATGCTCACAAGCGCAGTGAAAACACGAATTTCGCCATTCTCGTTTCCAAGAAATTCACTGAACCGTTCCACGAACCGATCCGCTACGGCAAGTACATCGCCCGCCTGGCCAATATCCTTGGCGGCGGCGTCATCGTACAGCGTCTGGGCGATTTCCTCGACGGCCGCCGCTCGACGCCGGAACGGATCCGCCGCGGTCTCGTGCGGCCGACCATGCCCAGCGCGACACCGGGCGATTTGTCTCTGGTCCTGCCGTACCGCCATATGCTGGATATCAAGGAAATGTTCGAAGCCCTGGATAAGGTAGCGCCGGGAGCTAATTCCCGCCACACACTCTTGTACGGCGTGGAAGTGAAATTCTATTCTAACCGCCTGGAACTGAACAATAAACTGGAAACGAAGATTCCTAATTTCTTTGCCATCGGTGACGGGGCCGGTATCACGCGTGGCCTCGTACAGGCATCGGCAGCTGGTGTCACCGTAGGCCAGGAAATCCTGTCGCGCACGCGGCATCATTGACGCGGCGCCAGAGAGACGATACAATGAAAAGATAGAGATTTTGATCTATACCATACGAGGAGGATGTCATTCATGTTAGCATCGAAGTTATATTGCCCGACGCTGCGCGAAATCCCTGCAGAAGCAGAAATCGCCAGCCATCAGTATATGTTAAAAGCCGGTATGATCCGCAAGAACGGCGGCGGTTTGTATTCGTTCCTGCCCTTGGGACGGCGGGTTGAGCTGAAAATCGAAGCCATTGTCCGCGAAGAAATGGACGGAATCGGCGCACAGGAAATCATGATGCCCATCATGCAGCCGGCAGAAATCTGGCATGAATCGGGACGCTGGAACGCCTACGGACCGGAAATGTTCAAGCTGGAAGACCGTCATGGCAATCATTTCTGTCTGGGACCGACCCACGAAGAACTGATTACGACGCTGGTCCGCAACGAACTGCGCTCGTACAAGCAGCTGCCGGTCACCCTCTGGCAGATGCAGAATAAGTACCGCGATGAAATCCGTCCCCGCTTCGGCCTCATGCGCAGCCGTGAATTTGTCATGAAAGACGCCTATTCGTTTGACGTCGATGCCGAAGGACTGCACAAGAGCTATCAGGATGAATACGATGCCTACACGCGCATCTTTACCCGCTGCGGCCTGAACTTCAAGCCTGTCGAAGCCGACAGCGGCCAGATCGGCGGCAGCCATACCCACGAATTCATGGCCCTGGCCGAAGCAGGGGAGGCGGAAGTCGTATCGTGCCCGAAGTGCGAATACGCGGCAGATATTGAAAAGGCTGAACCGGCAGCCCTTGCGATGGCAGCAGAAGACGCAAAGAATCTGGAACTCATCGAAACGCCGGGCTGCTCTACCATTGAAGAACTGGCAGCCTTTATGAAGATTCCCGTAGAAAAGACAATCAAGGCCGTAGCCTTCACTATCGACGGAGAAAAGACGGTCCTCTGCATGGTCCGCGGCGATCACGAAGTCAACGATGTAGCCGTCCAGAATTTCGTTGGCGGCAATGCCATCGAACCGGCGACGGAAGATGAATTGAAGGCCCACGGCCTGCAGCCGGGCTATATGAGCCCCATCGGTGCCGATACGCCCGATAATGAAACGTTCTTCGTCCTCGTCGATCCGACGGCTATGAATGTGCCTAACGGCGTCACCGGTGCCAATAAAGCCGGGTATCATTACCAGAATGTCAATCCGGACCGGGATTTCAAAAACGTCACGGTGGCCACTATCCGCCTGATGGTCGAAGGCGATGCCTGCCCTCATTGCGGCGCGCCGGTACATATCATGCGCGGCATCGAAGTCGGCCAGGTATTTGAATTGGGGACCAAGTATTCCGAATCCCTCCACGCTACCTTCCTCGACCAGGACGGCAAGGCCAAACCGTTCTACATGGGCTGCTACGGCATCGGCGTCACCCGCACCATTGCCGCTGCCATCGAACAGTTCCACGATGATAAAGGCATCATGTGGCCGGTAGCCATTGCTCCGTATGAAGTAGTCATCCTGCCGCTCAACATGAAAGATGAAGAACTGGCCGGTTACGCACAGGATTTGTACCAACAGTTTATGGCCGTTTCCTCTGACGTCGTTCTCGATGACCGCAAGGAACGGGCCGGTGTCAAATTCAACGACGCAGACCTCATCGGCTACCCTGTCCAGGTCGTCATCGGCAAAGATACGAAGAATAACGGCACGGTCGAAATCAAGGTCCGCCGGACGGGCGAAAAAGAAGTCGTAGCCAAGGAACAGGCCCTGACACGGGTACAGGAAATCCTTTCGGATCTGCGCAGCAAAAACATGTAAGAACTGCTGTTCCTGCGCTATTTCCTATGGCTCTGGCGGCAGGGATGGTGTATAATAAAGCGTAAGCTTATTTCCAATATACATCTGTTCAAAGGAGAGATACTCGTGATAGAACGTTATACAAAAGAAGAAATGGGTAAGATCTGGGCTGAATACAATGAATGGAATACTATGAAAGAAGTAGAAATCCTGGCCAGCGAAGCCCAGGCTGAACTGGGGAACGTCCCAAAGGAAGCGGCGAAGGAAATCCGCGAAAAAGCTGCTTTTACGGTAGAACGCATCCATGAAATCGAAGCCGAAACCCATCATGACATTGCCGCTTTTGTATCCACGTTGTCTGAAAATATCGGCGAAGCCGGCAAGTATGTCCATCTCGGCCTGACATCGACCGATGTCAAAGATACGGCACTGGGCTACATGCTCAAACAGGCATCGGATATCCTCATCAAGGACCTGGAAAACTTCCATGCCGTCCTGCGCCGCCGTGCCGTCGAATTCAAATACACTCCCTGTATCGGCCGTACTCATGGAATCCATGCCGAAGCGACTACGTTCGGCCTGAAATTATGCAACTGGATGGCTGAAATCGAACGGGATATCGACCGCATGAAACACGCCAAAAAGACCATCGCCGTCGGCAAGATTTCCGGCGCCGTCGGTACCTATGCCGATATCGACCCGTTCGTTGAAAAATACGTCTGCGAACACCTGGGCATCGAAGCTTCTCCGATTTCTTCCCAGACTTTGCAGCGTGACCGCCATGCCGAATACGTGACGACTCTGGCCGTCATCGCCAGCTCCATCGACAAGATGGCAACGGAAATCCGTCATCTCCAACGGACAGAAGTACGGGAAGCAGAAGAATATTTCAGCCCCAAACAGAAGGGCTCGTCCATCATGCCCCACAAGCGCAATCCCATTACGTGTGAACGCATGTGCGGCCTGGCCCGCGTCATCCGCGGCAATGCCCAGGCAGCCCTGGAAGATGTCGCTCTCTGGCATGAACGGGATATCTCCCATTCGTCCGTCGAACGGGTTATCCTGCCGGACAGCACCATTGCCCTGGACTACATGCTCCAGACCTTTACCCGCGTCATCGACCGTCTCCTCGTATATCCTGACAAGATGATGAAGGACCTCAACCTGACCGGCGGCCTTATCTACAGCCCGATCATCCTCAACACGCTCGTAGAAAAAGGCGCCGTCCGCGAACAGGCGTATCGCTGGGTACAGCGCAATGCCATGAAACGCTGGCTCGAAGGGGAAGATTTCCTGGAAAACCTGAAGAAAGACGAAGACGTAAAGAAATATATGACGGCAGAAGAAATCGAAGGCTGCGTCGACGTCAACAAGATGCTCCGCCATGTCGATACTATCTTCGCCCGCTTCGGCATCTGATCCAGCCGGCTATAGACGATACAATATAAGAAAGAGGGGAGCTGCAGCATGTTACAGATGCCGGCAGCTCCCCGTTTTTGTATAAAAAAGAGAGGCCGCCAGACGAACCGGTTTAATAGCCTGCGAACGGCAGTTTCTTCGTCAAACATCAAACATCAAACATCAAACTATCTATCCCGGAGGTGTACTATGTACTATTTTGACAATGCGGCTACGACGGTACAGAAGCCGCCGGCTGTTGCTGAGGCGGTGTACGAAGTGCTTCATAGCGGCCTGTATGGCAATCCGTCCCGTGGCGCCCACGGGTATTCCCTGCGGGCGTATGAACTGGTGCTGGAGGCCAAAGAGCAGGTAAAAGGCC
>NZ_ONTA01000187.1:0-10472 GCF_900320625.1 Megasphaera sp. DJF_B143 | reverse complement strand
CATGAGTGAGACGACAATTTGTATATTTTCTTTCAGCTGCGGTCCCGTCTGGGAGAGGTTACGGCTGCCCGGCACGTAGGTCGTGATTTTGATACCGCTTTTGGCATCAAAATACAGGCACGGGCAGTTGATACCGGCCTGGGAAGCCTGGATATTGTTTTCCAGTTCCGTCTGGCGGTCGATTATCCGTTCTGTCATGCCGCCGGGCTGGCGTATGACATAGTCCTTGCCGTGGATATTCATGATGTAATTGTAATTTGTCAGGCCGCCGGCGAACCGTGATTTGTCAAAGCGCAGCGTTTCGTCATGAAAGAAGCGCCGCAGCGTGAGCTGTATGAGTTCTTCTATTTGCATGGTATACTCCTCGGATGCTGTAATGGGAATAAACGGTATGAGGGACTACTTGTCCTTATTCTTCTGACGAAACGTTTTTGGCGTAATTTTCATCTGATTAATAAACACGCGGTTAAAATACGATTGATCGGAATATCCGCACAGTGATGAGATGTGGCAGATCGATTCATCGGTGGTCGTCAGCAGTTTACAGGCATACTCGATTTTCAGGCGGTTGATATAATCGATGCAGCTGATGCCTACTTCTTTTTTAAAAATGCGGCTCAGGTACTGGGGATTCATGTAGACGTGTTCCGATACATCTTTTAACGATAATTTTCTCTTAAAATTGTCCTGGATATAATGGATGGATTTATCAATGACTTCCATGTGAGCCGAATCCTTCGGCAGGGGGATGACCGGCGTCGTCAGTTCCACCGGATTGCTGCCGGCGGGCATGACTGTGCTGGCAGCCAGAATCGTCTGGATGGACTGCCGTATTTCTGAAGGCCGGATGGGCTTGAGCAGATATTCCCGTACCTGGAGGCGGATTGCCTGCTGGGCATAGGAAAAATCTGAACAGGCGGATAGTATGATGACCGCTGCCTGGGGACAAAACTGGCGTATAACCGTCAGGGCTTTCATGCCATCTAATTCAGGCAGCCACACGTCCATCAGGATGATATCGGGCTTTGTTTCCCTGGCGGCTTCGATGGCCTGCGTCCCAGTAGTACACGTTATGATATGGCACTGTCCCCGCATCTCTTCTTCAACGATTTCTTTCAGGAACTGTTGTTCCAGTATTTCATCTTCTACGATTAAAATAGTATGCATAGGCTCACCCCTTATTGCCTGATGGGGAGATAAATGGCAATGGTCGTTCCACTGAAATCGGATTGTCTGACCGTAAGGCCGTAAGGCGTGCCGAAATAATGACGGATGCGGTTGTGCGTACTGAGCAGGCCGATTCCTGATTTAGCATGAGTCTTGATGCGGGAATAATCGCCATCGGCTATGAGGCTTAATATTTCCGGAGGAAAGCCGTATCCGTTGTCGTTGACGAATAAGGTGAAATCCTCTCCCTGTTTACGGGCCGTGATGCGTATGTTCCCGCCATTGCATTTGGGCGTGACACCATGAAGCAGGGCATTTTCCACGAGGGGCTGGAGAATCATGTTGGGAATCTGGTACTGCTGCATCTCATCGGGAATGTTGATTTCATATTCGAGGCGGTCTTTAAATCGTATTTTCTGGATGTAAAGGTATTTCTTGATGTTTTCCAGCTCTTCTGAAAGAGGATGGAGTTCGTTGTCCTGCTTTAAATTATAGCGCAGCAGGTCCGAAAGGCAGTATATCAGTTCTTCCGTTTTCCGCGACTTTTCGTAATAAGCTACGCGGGCAATGGTATTCAGGGTGTTAAATAAAAAGTGAGGATTGACGACGAGAAAACTATTTTTTGTTTCCAAATCGATGATTTTCCTCTCTAACAGTTCTTTTTCCAGAGAAAGCCGTCCGGCCTGGGTATCCGACGTTTTCAGGTCTTCGGCCAGGTTGTGGGCAATGTACTGGGCCATGCGTTCGTAAGTCGTAATCTGCGCCTGGGCCATACTTTGGATGCGGCCGATGGCTTTAGCTACTTCATGGGGTTCTATTTTTTTTGACTTCGCCAACTGACCGGCGTTCAGCATATACTTATGATACACAAATTGTTCTTCGTATATCTGGCCCCCCAGGAGGAATAACTGGAGGCCGGCAGAACCGGTGTGAATAGGAATGACAAAATTATACAATCCACAGTGGCAGGTAAACCGGGTAATCGTGTTATCTGGTGCGACACAATGGTTGTGATAATCTTCACATATATAATCCCGCCGACGCTGGCAGATTTTTTTGCAGAAGTCTGGTGACGGGTTTAATTCAACAATTGTATTGCCATCTGCTGTCACCAGCTGCAGGGGAATTTTCGAAAGCGATAATAAATTGTTTAATTTACGTAAGCTGCATCTAATGCGCTCCAGTAACAAATTTTTTTCATCTAACGGTATATTCATCACAATATCCCTTCTGACACGGTAAATCCGTGTCTATTTTTTGTTTGGTTACGATTCTGCAGGAATTCTTCTTATCTATTATACAAAAAAATCTGTGAGTATACTGATTTTTTAATACATTTTTGCATAAATAGTATGAATAATATAAAAAGTCTTCTTTGTACAATTTTCACAAAAGTAACAATTATAACAAGTAAAAAAAATCACATAGACAGCTCCTGATTTTTCAATAAAAAATCATACGGGCATGCTAGAATAGACACATCGCAAAAACACATATTACATATGAGATGTAATAATGATATAAAAAATTAATAAGACCTTTGCATTTTTTAAGTTTAACTCGAAGAGGAGCAAAAAGGTTATGAAATATTACGGAGAAGAAGCATTGGGCCTTGTTGAAACGAGGGGTATGGTGCCAGCCATATATGCCCTCGATGTCATGTGCAAATCGGCAGATGTCGTCCTTGTATCGTATGAAAATATAGGATCCGGCCTGGTTACGGTTCTGGTAAAAGGAGATGTCGCTGCCGTGCGGACAGCCGTAGAACGGGGCGCAGAAGCTGCTGCCAGCATTGGCACCCTGACTGCACAAAATGTCATGCCCCGCCCGGTGGGACGTGTGGGAACGATTGTTTCTGTACATGATATAGATACGCAGTAAAGGAGAACCGGACACATGGAACGAAAAAGAGATGCTTTGGGATTCATTGAAACATGCGGCCTGGTTTCTGTACTGGAAGCGGCAGATGCCATGTGCAAAGCGGCCGATGTAGAACTGATTGGATATGAAAATACGGCTTCCGGACTGATTTCTGTCGTCGTCCGCGGAGATGTCGGCGCTGTCCAGTCAGCTGTCGATGCCGGTGTGAAACGGGCAGAAGAGGTAGGTAAGGACCAGGTATACAGCCACGTGGTCATACCGAGCCCGCATCCGGATGTAGAAAAAATCGTTTCTAAATATGTGCTTGATTGGTGAGTACAGGAAGTAAAGTGGTGAACGGAATGAACAGACTCGACTATGATTTATGTTCTATGCAGGAAGCGCGGATCCTCATTGAAAATGGCCGTGATGCCCAGCGTATGCTGGCTTCTTTTTCCCAGGACCGGCTCGATGACATCGTCGCTGCCATGGCGGAGGCCGTGTATCCTCATGCCAAAGAACTGGCCCTCCTGTCAGCTGAAGAAACGGGATTTGGCCGCTGGGAAGATAAATACATTAAAGACATATTCGCCAGCCGCTATGTCTGCCGTCATATGAAGGGAATGAAGGCCGTTGGCATCATAGCTGAAGATGCAGAAAAGAAAACACTCGATATCGGTATCCCCGTTGGAGTCATTACCGCTCTGCCACCGTGCACCAGCCCCGTTTCTACGACAGTCTATAATGCACTCATTGCCATAAAATCGGGCAATGCCATTATTTTCTCACCCCATCCGAGGGCACAAAAAGTAATCGGGCGGACACTGGACATCCTCATAGATGCCGGAATCAAAGCGGGGATGCCCGAATGTGCCGTAGAATACCTCAGGACTGTTACCCTGAGCGGTACGAAAGAGATGATCTATCATAAAGATACATCGCTGATCCTGATTACCAGTGTTCCCAGACTGCTCCCACTGGTACATGCATCGGGAAAACCGGCTATTTACGGCGGTCCCGGCAATGGACCGGCCTTTATAGAAAAGACGGCTGATGTAAAAAAAGCAGTCCGGGACATCGTATTCAGCCGCACCTTTGATAACGGTATTATTTCAGCGGCAGAGCAATCCATCGTCGCTGAAGAATGCATAGCAGAAGACGTACGTCAGGAACTGAAACATCAGGGGGCGTACTTTCTGAATGAAGAAGAAACAGAAACAATCGGCAAGGCACTATTCCATCACGACGGCAGTATCAACCTGCAGTACGTCGGACGGCCGGCTGCGGAAATTGCCAGTATGAACGGTATTGCCGTACCGGCCGGGACGACCGTACTCATTTCTGAGCAGAAGTACGCCGATCTCTGCAATCCCTATGCCCGGGAGAAATTGTGTCCTGTCCTGGCATTTTATGTAGAAAGAGATTGGAGAAATGCCTGTGAAAAATGCATTGAACTCCTGTGCAATAAAGGGCTGGGCAATATGTTGGTCATTCATTCGCAGAATGAAGAAGTCATCCGGGAATTTGCCCTGAAAAAACCTGTTTCCCGCGTACTGGTCAATACGCCGGCAACGGTCGGCGGCATGGGAGCGACAACTAATCTGTTTCCTGCCTTTACTTTAGGACTGGGAGCGGCCGGCGGCACCATAACGTCGGATAACGTATCGCCCATGAATCTGATTAATATCCGAAAGGTTGGATATGGTGTCCGTAACCTGGGCGAACTGGTACAGGATATTACCGGAACCGGCCAGATGCAGCAGCGGACGAACCCGGCCCAGATAATGGACCGGATGAGGAATGAACAGGAAAAAGCAGCCGTTTCAGGCCTGATAGAAGAAATCGTGAGTGAATTGAAAAAACAAGGGATATATGGAGGCGATAGATAAATGAAAGAATTTGAGATCAAGCCCAGAATCTATTTCGACGAAGGCTCCCTCGAATATTTACGCGAAGTAAAGAGCAAGAATGCATTTATCCTGTCTGATGGCATCATGGAAAAATTAGGCTATCTGAAGCAGGCTGTTGATTTTCTTGAATCGGCCGGTGTCCAGTGTGATGTATATACCAATATCAAACCGGAACCGGACTTGTTGGCAGTCATGGATTCGCTGGAACATTACATGGTACATCAGGGGCATACGGTCATCGCCTTCGGCGGCGGGTCTGCTATGGATACAGCCAAGGCTATGATTTATTTTCTCCATCAGGCCGTGTCCAAGACCGGTAAATCCTTTAATAAACCTCAGTTCATAGCCATTCCGACGACGAGCGGTACCGGATCGGAAGTGACGGATTTTTCCGTTATTACTATTAATGGAAAGAAGACGGCATTGATTGATGATCTCATGGCACCGGATATTGCCATCCTCGATTCCACCTGCACGAGAAGCCTGCCGCTACAAGTCATTGCCGACACGGGACTGGATGCGCTGGTTCACGCAGTAGAAGCGTATGTATCCAATAAAGCAACGGACTGTACGGACGCTCTGGCTGAAAAGGCCGTTTATATCCTCTGCCATAACCTGGTCCGTTTTTATCGTAATTCAGAAGATAAGGATGCACGGGAATGCATCCAGCGTGCATCCTGTCTGGCCGGTATGGCTTTTACTAATGCCAATCTGGGAATTACCCACAGTATGGCCCACGCGTTCGGCGGCACATTCCACCTCTCCCACGGCCGTTCCAATGCTCTTTTGATGGAGAAAGTCATCGAATATAATGCCAATCTCAAAGATACATCGGATCAGCAGGTTGCGGCCAAGTACGGCCAGCTGGCACGGATCCTGGGACTTCCTGCCCGGACGACCCGCGAAGGGTATGTCAACTTTCTGCAGGCTGTACGCCAGCTGAAACGAGATTTGCATATTCCAGCGTCTATCAGAGCGGCGGGGATTCAGGAAGAGGAATTCATGGCTGCGACAGGGAAGATGGCGGAACAGGCCCTGGCAGACCGCTGCACGCCGTCGAATCCCCGTACACCTGCAAAGGAAGATATTATAGCTATTTATAAAGCGGCTTATTAAGAGAGAAAGTGAGGGAATATACATTGGACGAAAAAGAATTCTCCAGTAAATTTGCACAGGCGACGGCCCATTTGTCGCCCGAAGAAAAGAAAGCAGTTATGAAATTGTTTGCTGGTATCTCTGCGCAGCTTTCAGGCGGCAAAGCCAGTGTGGCAGTCACGGCTCCGGCAACACAGACGTTCCATAATGCTGTCGATGACGATGAAGAAATTACCGGTCTGACACCACGACTGGAAAGGCTGAAAGCGGCCTATCTGAAAGTAAAGCCCAGCGTTTCCGTACAGCGTGCTGTCGTTACGACGGAAGTGTACCGGAACAATGCCGGCCTGCCGCTGAAGATGCTTCGCGCCCTGGCTTTTAAAAAAGCCTGCGAAACGGCACCGCTTCTCATTCAGCCTGATGAACTGATCATCGGTCATCCCTGTGGCCGTCCCCGCGCCGGCAGTGTTTCTCCGGAAATTGCATGGCGCTGGATCCGCGACGAACTGGATACCATGTCTACCCGGCCTCAGGATCCGTTCCAGATCAGCGAGGAAGATAAACGGACGCTGCGGGAAAAAGTATTTCCCTTCTGGGAAGGCCGCAGCCTCGATGAAATATGCCAGAAACAATATGAAGATGCCGGCGTATGGTCTTTTTCCGGCGAATCCTTCGTCAGCGATCTGTCTTATCATCAGGTAAATGGCGGTGGCGACACCTGCCCGGGTTATGATGTCATCCTGGTAAAAAAAGGTGTCAACGGCGTGCGGCAGGAAGCTGTTGAAAAGCTGAAGACGCTCAATATGGACCGGCCGAAAGACATTGATAAAATTTACTTCTATAAAGCCGAAATCATGGTCTGTGACGGTGTCCTTGCCTATGCTAAACGCCTTTCTGATTATGCCAAGCAGCTTGGCGATCAGGAAAGCAATCCCCAGCGCCGCCAGGAATTATACCAGCTGTCGGATATTATGGCCCATGTACCGGCCAATCCGCCCCGTACCTTCCATGAAGGGCTCCAGTCCGTATGGACCATGGAATCTCTGTTCAACATTGCTGAAAACCAGACGGGTATTTCCCTGGGCCGTCTCGACCAGTACTTATATCCCGTCTACAAAGCGGATCGTGAAGCCGGACGCATTACGAAAAAAGAAGCTTTTGAACTGTTATGCTGCTTCATCATCAAATGCTCGGAAGTCATGTGGCTTTCCAGCGAAGCAGCGGCAAAATATTTTGCCGGTTATCAGCCTTTCGTAAACTGCACCATAGGTGGTCAGAAACGGACTGGCGGTGATGCCTGCAACAATCTGACTTATCTCATCATGGATGCCGTCCGCTTCATTAAGATGTATCAGCCATCCCTGGCCTGCCGGATTCATAATCAGTCGCCGCAGAAATACATGAAGAAAATCGTCGATGTCGTCCGCGCTGGCATGGGCTTCCCGGCCTGCCATTTTGATGATACGCATATCAAGATGATGCTGGCAAAAGGGTTCTCCCTGGAAGACGCCCGCGATTACTGCCTCATGGGATGTGTTGAACCACAGAAATCAGGCCGCATTTATCAGTGGACCTCGACAGGCTACACCCAGTGGCCCATTGCCATTGAATTTGTATTTAACCACGGCGTCATGAGATGGCATGGTACGAAGCAGGGCCTTGACCTGGGCGATCTCAGTCAGTTCAAGACCTATGAGGATTTCGATAAAGCCGTAAAAAAACAAATTCAGCATATTATCCGCCTTTCGGCTATCGGCACGGTCATCAGCCAGCGGGTACACCGCGATTATGCGCCAAAGCCGTTCATGTCCAGCCTCGTCGAAGGATGCATGGAAAAAGGTCTGGATGTTACTGAAGGCGGCGCTATGGTCAACAGCGGCCCAGGTCTCATTTTCTCCGGCCTCAGCACGTACGCCGATTCTATGGCTGCCATCAAGAAGCTGGTATACGATGATAAAAAATATACACTGGAACAATTCAAGGAAGCACTGGATGCCAACTTTGAGGGCTTTGACCAGCTGAGGACAGACTGCATGAATGCACCGAAGTTCGGGAATGACGACAATTATGTCGATTCTATCGCCGCCGATATTGTCAACTGGACGGAAGATGAACATAATAAATTCGATATGCTCTATGCCAAGTTCAGTCATGGTACATTGTCTATTTCCAATAACACTCCTATTGGCGAGCTTACCGGTGCGACGCCGAACGGGCGTCTGGCTTGGACACCGCTTTCAGACGGTATCAGTCCGACCCAGGGTGCCGATAAACTGGGCCCGACGGCTATCATCAAGTCGGTCAGCAAGATGAATTGTGACGCCATGACCATCGGCATGGTTCATAATTTCAAGCTTCTCAAAGGCATACTGGAAACGCCGGAAGGGGAAAATGGCCTGATTACGCTGTTGCGTACGGCGTCGATTCTCGGAAATGGACAGATGCAGTTTAGTTACGTCGATAATGAAGTACTCAAGAAGGCGCAGAAAGAACCGGACAAGTACCGGGATCTGATTATCCGTGTTGCTGGTTACAGTGCGTACTTCGTCGAATTGTGTAAAGAAGTACAGGATGAAATTATCAGCCGTACCATGCTGGATCATTTCTAAACCTTACGACCGGAAGACTGGCGGTCCGGTTTTCTGGACCGGGCCGCAGGTTCCGGAATGTATGGCCGATAATTCCTGAAGGGAAAGTGTGAGTATGAGATTACAACAGTTCCGGAGATTGGAACGAAAAGCAAGAATCTTCAACATGCAGAAATATTCCATCTATGACGGACCTGGCATACGCACCATCATATTTTTTAAAGGCTGCCCGCTGCGATGCCGCTGGTGTGCCAATCCGGAAGGGCTGGAGCGGAGGTATCAGGTCATGTTCCAGCAGGAATTGTGCATTCACTGCGGTAAATGTGTTCCCGGCTGCCCCGTCCAGATTCATTATTTAGATGAATCGGGTGACAGGCCGGAGCATAAACTGCACCGCGATATAGACTGTATAGGCTGCCGGACTTGTGAAAGCGTCTGTCCCAGACAGGCTCTCAATGTAGTGGGCCAGGATCTGACTCTGACGGAGGTGTTGGATTTTATTCAGCAGGATGCCGCCTTTTACCGGAGTTCTGGTGGCGGTGTTACATTGAGCGGCGGTGAAGTATGTATGCAGCCAGCCTTTGCGGCCAATCTTCTCATGGAATGTAAAAAACTGGGCATTAATACGGCCATCGAAACCTGCGGGTATGCCGGGCTCGATGCTCTGCTGGAAATAGCCCGGTTCAATGATTTATTCTTATACGATATTAAAAATATTGATTCAGACCAGCATGAGATGCTGACCGGGGTGCGGAACGAAAGGATACTCCACAATCTGACAGAACTGATAAACCGGGGTTACCGGGTCAAAGTCCGCATGCCTATGATAAAAGGGCTGAACACGTCAGAAGATGTCATCCGCCGGGCCATGGAGTTTTTAAAACCTTTCCAGGGACGACCGAATTTTCTCGGTGTAGACCTCCTGCCCTATCATAAGCTGGGAGTCAACAAGTATAAACAGCTTGGCAAACCCTATGGCATCGAAGAAGATGTATCCATGACCAAAGAAGATCTGGACCGCATCGAAAGCTGGATTACAGAGTATGGTATGGATGCCAATGTCATCAGGCATTAATGCCAGATGGAGGCGTGCCTATGACTAATGAATTTGAAAATAAGACGCGCATTATTCAGGAATATGTCCCCGGAAAACAGGTAACACTGGCCCACGTGATTGCCTCTCCGGTCGAAGATATTTACGAGCGGCTGGGCATTGAAGGAAAAGGAGCTATCGGTATTGCCACACTGACTCCCTGCGAGACAGCGATTATTGCGGCCGATATAGCGACTAAGGCGTCGGATGTGGAAATCGGTTTTCTGGACCGCTTCACGGGCTCGTTGGTGATTTCCGGAGATGTAGCCAGTGTGGAGACGGCCATGAAGGCCATAAATACGACACTGGAAACACTATTGGGATTCACACCTGCCAGGATTACACGGACATGAAGAAGCGCATCATGATTATAGGCGCAGGACAGTCGGGCAAATCGACACTGGCCAACTGGCTGAATCAGACGGACCGGCCGCTGCGCAAAACACAGGATGCCATTTATGGCAGACGCACCATTGATATACCCGGTGCGTATTTAGAAAATACCTGGATGTACAAATATATCATCGCCTTATCCCAGGGAGCGTCCCATATACTGATCCTGGTAGACCAGTCCCGCCCTGTTGAAGTATATTCTCCCGGATTTGCCTGTATTTTTACCTGTCCTGTTACGGGCATAATCACGAAATGCGATGAACATCCGGAAAATTACGATATGTGTGTAAGACAGCTCCGGCGCTGTGGTATACAAGAAGTCATTCTTCCTATTTCCCTCAGGACGGGGGCTGGCCTTGCGGCGTT
>NZ_ONTA01000191.1:0-4405 GCF_900320625.1 Megasphaera sp. DJF_B143 | reverse complement strand
CTCCATCTTTTAGCTCCCTGAGCCGTTCATCCAGTTCTTTCCGGATGGTTCCCAGTGCCCGTTCCATCTTGTCTTTCGTCGTAACATAATGACTGGCCGGATAAATCGCCACGTGTTTCCGTTCGGCAATCACTTCCCCGGTCAGTACGTCCACTTCGGTCAGCCTGTCGATTTCATCGCCGAACATTTCGATGCGGATGACGGAATTATCAAAGGCCGCCGGAAATACTTCGATGGTGTCACCGTGGACGCGGAACGTCCCCCGTTCCAGGCTCACATCATTGCGTGTATACTGGATATCGACCAGCTTGTGCAGGATTTCTTCCTGTGACTTTTCCTGCCCCAGCCGCAGAGAAACGACGAGTTCACTGTAATCTTCCGGATCGCCCAGGCCATAGATACAGGACACGGACGCGACGATAATGACATCACGCCGTTCAAAGAGGCTCATCGTCGCCGAATGGCGCAGTTTATCGATTTCATCATTGATAGACGCATCTTTTTCAATATACGTATCGGTCGAAGCAATATACGCTTCCGGCTGATAGTAATCGTAGTAACTGACAAAGTATGCTACTTCATTATCGGGGAAAAACGCCTTGAATTCACTGCAAAGCTGGGCAGCCAGCGTCTTGTTGTGGGCAATGACCAGCGTCGGTTTCTGCACGGCTTCAATGACCTTGGCCATGGTAAACGTCTTGCCTGTCCCCGTAGCCCCCAGCAGGACCTGCGCCCACTGACCAGACTTTACCCCTTCAGCCAGTGATGCAATGGCTTCCGGCTGGTCTCCCATCGGTTCATATGGCGCAACGACCCGGAACGGATGAGACGTATCATAATCTTTATTTAAATGCGATTGTATATCCATAGCAGACCTCGAATCAGAACAAAGGAATAGCAATTTTCCGTTATCCCAGTATAGCATATTGGCGAACATATGTACAGAAAAAGGAGACTGCACGACAGGACAGTCTCCTTGATGATAACAGGACAATACATACCACCCATCGGTTTAGGCCGGTATCCGTTTTTTCATTTGTCGTACATTATAGACTAATGCCGCTGTCGTAACGATGAACGCCGCCCCGTCACTGACGGCTCCGGCCAGCCAGATGCCATCCAGACCCAGGAACGAGGAAAACAGATAGACACAGGGAATGAGGAAAAAGACCTGGCGGTTGATCGTAAAGAACAGGGAAAAGAGGGGTTTATTGACGGCCTGGAAATAATTTCCCGCTATGATGGAAGAGCCGACGACGGGCGTCATCACCAGATATATACGCATCGCTCTCACCCCGACGCGGAGCAGGTCCGGTGAATCGTTAAAAATACGGATGATTTCCTGGGGAAACACTTCGGCGATGATAAATCCCAGAATGCTGACCCCCGTTGCCGCCAACAGAGCCAGGCGGAGTGTATGCAGGACGCGGTCATACTTTCTGGCCCCAAAATTGAATCCTAAAATAGGCTGGGCCCCCATGCTGATGCCGACGACAGGCATAAAAATGAGCATCATAAGCCGGTTTATGATGCCGTAGGCAGCTACTGCCGTCACGCCGCCATAAAACTGGATTTGTACATTGAAGACGACCATGACAGCTGTGGCAGCCAGCTGCATCATAAAGGGAGAACAGCCTATTTTGACGATATCCAGTATACTATGCAGCCGGGGACGGAGATATTTCCACCGCAGCTTCAGCACAGCCGGGCCCCAGATAAAATACCAGGTGACCCAGACAGCCGCTACGGCTTGTGCCAGTACCGTTGCCAGTGCCGACCCGCTGATTCCCCACTGGAACGTGAACACAAACAAGTAATTCAGTATGACGTTAATGATACCTGCTATGATTTGTGTCGCCAGGGCCGTCCGTGGATCTCCCTGGGCGCGGATGACATTGTTGATGCCAAAACCGATGTGCTGGAATACACTGCCTACGAGAATAATGCTGATGAAATCGTGGGCATAGGGCAGGACAGCCGGATCCACTCCCATGAAATCCTGCAGCAGGGAATCGAGATACCACAGGAACAATCCGGTCGTTACAACCATGATGGCAAACATCAGGGTAAAGGCATTTCCCAGTATACCTTCTGCCCGGTCTGTCCGCCCCTGTCCCAGGCGGATAGAAATGATATTGGCTGAACCGACACCGATGAGCATGCCAAACGCCATGAGCAGGGTCTGAACCGGGAAGGCAACGGTGACAGCTGTCAGTGCCAGTTCACCAATGCCCTGGCCAACAAAGATACTGTCAACTACATTGTACAAAGCCGTAATGACCGTACCGGTAATGGCCGGGACTGAAAATTTCCAGAGCAGCCTGCTGACCGGCTGGGTTCCTAAAAACGAAGCATCTCTCATCTATCCGGGTCTCCTAATCTATTAATAAATATATACTATAGTATACCACAGCCTCTGATGGCGCTGCGATACTGCATCTGGCAAAAAAACAGGAACTGCCATCACAGCTTTGATGACAATTCCCGTTCAGTCCATCCTCATGATTCCAAAATTATTATTATATTCGATAACTCAGCGATTCAGTACGCCCGTTCCCGGTCCTTCTGCTTTCGTATCGTCTTCAATACAGTCTTTTACCAGGTCATTGACAATAGTCCCTGCAATAATCAGCCCTGCTACCGACGGTACAAAGGAAATACTCCCCGGTACAGAACGACGGAAGTCACAGCTGTGAGAGCTCCCGGGCGGACAGATGCAGTTGGCACCGCAGCCGCTCTGACGGCGTTTCAACGGCTGTTCTTTGGAGTACACGACTTTTAATTTTTTTATATGCCGCTTCTTCAGTTCGCGGCGCATGACCCGTGCCAGAGGATCCACACTGGTCTTGTAAATATCGGCTACTTCAAATTTCGTAGGATCCAGCTTGTTACCGGCACCCATGCAGCTGATAATAGGGATATGTCTCTTATCTGCTTCCACGACGAGGGCGATTTTTCCGGTCATCGTATCGATAGCATCGACGATATAATCGTAGTGCTGCTGGAAAAACTTGTCCGCTACATCAGGCATAAAAAATTCTTCTATCGTATCGACAACAGCCTGGGGATTGATATCCAGAATCCGCTGCTTCATCATTTGCGTCTTCTTTTTGCCAACCGTCTTCGATGTCGCATGAATCTGCCGGTTGATATTGGTCAGACAGACCAGATCATTATCGACGAGAACAAAATGACCGATACCGGAACGGGCCAGACCTTCGGCCACATAAGAACCGACACCGCCAATCCCAAAAATAGCTACCGTCGTCTGTGCCAGCTTTTCCATGGCAACATGACCCAGCAATAATTCCGTTCTGGAAAAACGTCCCAACATAATAACAAGTTCCTTTCTATCTCTATAGTGACAGACTATTATATCATAAATTTTCCCTAGTATCCAGTTCTATTTCTTCTCATTAGAACGAAAATACGTCTTCGAATGCTATCATCCAGCATATGCTGCAAATGAACACAAGAAACCAGAAGAAAAACCTACTGACTCTTTTGCACGGCGGTACTGTTGCCGCCATAATCCGTGAAGGTTTAATATACAAGGATATTTCCCAAAATAAAGACGGACTTTACACGCTCTTATTGATGACCGGTTATCTGACAGCTGTAAAAAATACGCCGGTTTCCAATGGGCGCCTTTGCCAGCTCATGATTCCCAATGCTGAACTGACCCATGTTTTCCAAAGCGAAATTCTCAACCGATTCTGTGCGGATTCAGGCGATGTGTCTGATTTATAATCGAAAAACAGCATTATATAGCTGAATTCAAGCAGAAGCAGATACCATCTGTCTTGAAATACGGTATCGCATTCTGTGGGAAAAAGATTCATGTTGCTATGTAATAAGTGGCTCATCGATAAAACCTGATCTGGAATAAAAAAAACAGGAAATCCATAGGATTTCCTGTTTTCTGCATAGGTTGTTGTAATCCAGATATATTGTCTATTATTTGGAGTACAATTCGACGATCAGTGTTTCGTTGATTTCGATTGGGAGTTCGTCACGTTCCGGCATGCGGGTAAGGGTGCCAGCAAAGTTGTCGAAATCTTTGTCGATGTAAGCTACATCGAAGGATTTGAGTTCCTGGAAGGATTTCTTGAACATTTCGTTCGAACGGGAAGCTTCTTTCAGGGATACGACGGAACCAACGTTTACGCGGGCGGACGGAATGTCGCAGCGTTTGCCATCGACGAGGATATGGCCATGGTTGACCATCTGACGTGCCTGGCGGATGGAATTAGCAAAACCGATGCGATAAACGATGTTATCAAGACGGCATTCCAGCAGTTTCAGCATGTTTTCGCCCGTAACACCTTCCATCTTCTTTGCTCTATCATAATACCGGACAAACTGACGTTCCAGCAGGTTGTAATATGCACGGAGCTTCTGTTTT
>NZ_ONTA01000178.1:0-4317 GCF_900320625.1 Megasphaera sp. DJF_B143 | reverse complement strand
GTATCTCTATTCTCGGTGCTATTCCGGGCCTGAAGGATAGAAAAATGAGTGCTGAAAACTGGGCTGTCGGCGGCCGTAATTTCGGGCGCTGGCTGAACTGGTTCATTATGTGCGGGGAAGTATACACCGCCTTTGCTTTCTTAGGTGCCAGTGGCTGGGCATATGCCCGTGGGGGCCCTACCTTCTATATCCTGGCTTATGGCGGTCTGGCATATCTCGTCGGTTACCACGTATTGCCCCGTGTCTGTGCGCTCGGCCATCGTCATAAATTAGTGACCCAGGCAGACATGGTAGAATATCTCTACAGCAGCCGTCCCCTTGGGATTTTCATTTCCTGTGTCGGCGTCGCCTTCCTCCTGCCGTATCTGCAGCTGCAGCTTACTGCTCTGGGTCTTATCGTGGAAGTCGCTTCTCTCGGAGCCATCGGCCGCGTCCAGGCCATGCTCATCGCCTTCGTCATGGTTGCGGCATTCGTCTTCCTGAGCGGCCTGAAAGGTGTTGCTTCTACGGCAGTATTTAAGGACGTCAGCATGATCGCTGCTATGCTGATTTTTGGTATTTATCTTCCGTATCATTACTGCGGCGGTTTCTCTGAAATGTTTACAGCCGTAGAATCGATTAAACCCGATTTCCTGACTTTCCCTGGCGGCACGAAGAACCTCGATGTGACCTGGGGAATGTCTACCATTGCACTGACTGCCCTGGGTTTTTATATGTGGCCCCATTTTTCGACCAATACGTTCAGTGCCAAAGACCCGGACGTACCGCGTCATAATGCCATTTATCTGCCCTTTGCCCAGCTAGCACTGATTTTCCCAATGCTCGTCGGCTTTACGGCAGTCATCGTATACGCCAGCAATCCGCTGCCTCGTACCGATATGGCATTCCTGTTCCTCGTAAGGGATACGTTCCCGACATGGGTACTGGGAATCCTCGGCGGTGCCGGCGCTCTGGCCTGCATGATTCCCGCAGCGGATCTGCTCCTTTCTACGTCGCTGCTCATTTCCCGCAACATTTATGTACGCGGCTTCCGTCATAACGATGAACACGTTACACCAGAACATATGAAGAACGTAGCCCGGTATCTCATCCTCATCCTGACGGCTGTTGCTCTTTACCTTTCCATTTTCCATGCCAACCTGCTGGTCAATCTGCTGCTCACGGGCTATGCCGGCGTTACTCAGTTCTTCCCGATTATCGTACTCGGCCTGTTCTGGAAAAAAGCCAGCAAGCTCGGCGCCGTCTGTGGCCTTATTGTCGGAGAATTCCTGGTATTCTTCCTCATCCTGAGCAAAATGGATCCCGTTGCCCTCGGTTCGGTCCATATCAATGCCGGATTCTTTGCCCTGTGCATCAACACGCTTGTCTTCGTCATCGTCAGCCTGATTACTTCGTCGGGCAAGACGAAGATGATTTAACGGTCTCTATCCTCATGATTGACAACTCCCACAAGATTTGCTATGATTAGTGGCATGAAAGCCGATGAAAGAAAGTAGTATGCAGTCCGCCACAGCGAGGCAGGGAGGGTGTGAGCCTGCCAGAAGGAGTGCAGAAGGCATTCTGAAGGCGGCAGCCGGAAGCCGTTGCGGTGTGTATGGCTGCATAAAGTGAGCGGGTCAATCGACCAATCAGGGTGGAACCGCGGGTGTTAACTCGTCCCTGTAACATCAAGAGATGTTACAGGGACTTTTTTTGTACAGGAGGGAAAAGCAACATGAACTTTCAGGAAATGAGCTTCGCTTTGAAGAAATTTTGGTCCTCCCAAGGCTGCATCATCCAGGAACCGTATGATGTAGAAAAAGGGGCAGGTACAATGAATCCGGCGACGTTCCTGCGTACGCTGGGACCGGAACCGTGGCACGTCGCATACGTCGAACCGTCCCGCCGTCCGGCCGATGGCCGTTATGGCGATAATCCAAACCGCCTTTATCAGCATCACCAGTTTCAAGTTATTATGAAGCCGTCCCCGGACAATATTCAGGAGCTTTATTTGGCCTCCCTGGAGCGTCTTGGCATCAATCCCAAGGAGCACGATATCCGCTTTGTCGAAGACAACTGGGAATCGCCGACACTGGGTGCCTGGGGTCTCGGCTGGGAAGTCTGGCTCGACGGCATGGAAGTCACACAGTTTACTTATTTCCAGCAGGTGGGCGGCATAGACGTTCATCCTGTATCATCGGAAATCACATATGGTATGGAACGACTGGCCATGTACATTCAGGGTGTAGACAACGTATACGACCTGGAATGGACGGATGGCGTGACTTATGGTGACATTTTCCATCAGAACGAATTCGAACAGTCGTCCTATGCCTTTGAAGTCAGCGATGCCAAGCTGCTGTTCCATCTCTTTGACCTCTATGAAGCCGAAGCCATGCGGACCATCGAAGCCGGCTTTGTCCTGCCTGCCTATGACTATGCGCTGAAATGCTCTCATACGTTCAACCTGCTCGATGCGCGGGGCGCTATCAGCGTCAGCGAACGGGCTGCTTTTATCGGCCGTGTCCGCAACTTGTCCCGGGCCTGCGCCAAAGCCTATCTCGAACAGCGTAAAAAACTGGGGTTCCCTATGTTGAAGGAGGAAAAATAAATGAGCAAAGATTTACTGCTTGAAATTGGTACGGAAGAAATCCCGGCTCATTATATGCCGAGTATCCTCAGTCAGATTAAGGATCTGGCCCATAAAAAACTGGATGAAGCTAACATATCCTATGAATCCATCCGCTCGCTGGGCACGCCGCGCCGTGTAGCTCTTCTGATCGCTGGTGTGGCAGAAAAGCAGTCCGATGTATCGGCCAAGAACAAAGGGCCGTCCGTCAAGATTGCCTATGACAGCGAAGGCAAACCGACGAAAGCTGCTATGGGGTTTGCCCGGGGCCAGAAGATAGCCGTAGAAGACCTGGTCGTAGAAGACGGGTATGTCTATGCCAACGTTACGACAATCGGCAAGGATACAGCCAGTCTGCTGCCGGATATCCTGAAAGATATCATCCTGTCCCTGAGTTTCCCCAAGAGCATGATCTGGGGTGACCAGACGGTTCATTTCGTACGGCCTCTGCGCTGGTTCGTAGCGCTCTTTGGCACGGATGTCGTTCCCTTTGAAATTGCCAAAGTAAAATCCGGGCGCATCAGCCGCGGCCACCGTTTCCTCGGTACGGGCGATTTTGAAATCCCGTCTATGAAAGACTATGAAGCCGTAACGAGAGAACATTTCCTCATCGTCGATCCGGAAGAACGCAAACAGATGATTCTCCAAGGCATGCAGAAACTGGCGGACGAAAAGGGCGGTACGATCATCATGGATGAAGACCTCCTGGAAGAAGTCGTATTCCTCGTCGAATATCCTACGGCCCTGTGCGGCGAATTCGATACGGAATTCCTCCAGCTCCCGGAAGCGGCCATCATCACGCCGATGAAAGACCATCAGCGGTATTTCCCCATGCGCGATAAAGACGGCAAGCTCATGAACCTGTTCCTCACCGTCCGCAATGGCGATGACTATCATCTGGAAACGGTCCAGCACGGCAATGAACGGGTACTGCGCGCCCGCCTGGATGATGCCAAGTTCTTCTTTGAAGAAGATAAGAAAAAGAAACTTATCGACCGCGTCGATGACCTGCAGCGCATCGTATTCCAGGACGGCCTGGGTACACTCAAAGATAAGGCACAGCGTCTGGAACAGATTACGACATTTCTCAATCACAAACTGGATCTGGGCCTCGATGATGGCGACCTTACCCGCCTGTCCGACTTGGCCAAGACTGACCTCCTGACCCAGATGGTAGCTGAATTTACGGAACTTCAGGGCGTCATGGGACGAGAATATGCCATGATTGACGGCGAAAAGCAGGAAATTGCCGATGCCATCAACGAACAGTATCTGCCGCGTTTTGCCGGCGACGAACTGCCTCAGACTACGATGGGTAAAGTCCTCGGCATTGCCGATAAATTCGATACCATTACCGGCTCGTTCAGTTTGGGCCTCATTCCGACAGGGTCGCAGGATCCCTTTGCCCTGCGCCGCCAGACTATCGGTATCCTGAATATCCTCATGGATGCCGGTTGGAACCTCAACTGTGACGAAGTCTTTGCTTTCATTCTCAATCTCCTTCACGTGGAAGAAGATAAGCAGGCCGAAGTCATGAGCCAGCTCAATGAATACTTCACCCTGCGTCTGAAAAATATCTTCCAGGATAAAGGGATGGATTATCATATCATCGACTGCGTACTGGCATCGGATACGCTCAATGCTGCGGAAGCTGCTAAGAGAGCCGATGCGCTCATCCGTGCTGATCTCATGAGCCAGACCGAACTGCT
>NZ_ONTA01000137.1:0-11779 GCF_900320625.1 Megasphaera sp. DJF_B143 | reverse complement strand
GCCTTTTACTACTGCGATGATTACGGCTCTCACAGTAGTCATGAATCTGACTGCATTCATATTAAAGCCGAAACAAACACTTATTGTCATGCTCGTCTGGATTCTTCTGGGAAGCGCCGGCCTGCCCGTATTTGTCGGTGGTACGGCAGGATTCGGCAGACTGTTCGGTCCAACGGGTGGATTCATCATCGCCTTTGCTATTGCCTATCCCATTGTCAGTCTTTTAAAAGGCCGTAATAACTCCTTTGTCCGTTATTCTCTTGCAGCCATCACCGTAGGAATCCCTATTACCTATTTAGGTGGCGTCATTTCCATGATGCTGGTACTGCAGGTAACATTCTGGCAGGCTTGTGTTATGGCCGTATTCCCATTCATTCCCGGAGATATTGCCAAAGCTGTCCTGGCTGCGTTTTTAGGGGTTCGGATCAATAAGCTCTATCACGATTGACTATCCTTTTATATCAAAGACTGCGTATGATGAAAATTCATAGGCAGTCTTTTTTACATTGATACTTTGTTTCTGCTATGCTACCATTGTTATAGAACTACTCCGGAAAAGGAAGTGATTTATTGGATCTCTCTCTTATAACGGCCCATTTGATGCCAGCGTTTGTCATATTTCTGGCGGCCCTCATGCAGGCCATTACCGGTTTTGGCCTGGTTATTATTGCAGCCCCCTTATTAATGATTTTTTATGACCCCAAACTGACCGTACTCATCATGTTTGTCGTAGCCATGTGCACAAATATTGTGCAGCTTCCTTTTGTATTCCGGGAAGCCCGCACACGAGTTGTTGCCGTTATTATTATTGGATATATGCTTGCCCAGCCTCCGGGACTGCTCATTTATCATCATTTTTCCAGCATCCAGTTAAAAATTCTCGTAGGATCCGTCATTTTTATTTCTTTGCTGGCTATGCAGTTTTCACACTACCATTTCCGTCAGTGTCAGCGTAATGATATTCTGACAGGCTTTCTTTCCGGCCTTTCCGGAGTCACAACAGGGATGGCCGGTCCACCTCTGATTATGTATTTTGCCTATGCAGATTTTACGCCTCAGCAACTGCGCGGTACAAGTGTTCTCTTTTTCTTTGTGAGCGGGTTCATCTCTATATCCTTTTTCATCGCTAATGGCATCGATTTTACACCTGCCGTATATGAGTCGGTGTATATGATACCGGCACTGGTTCTGGGAATTCTACTGGGACAAAAACTCCTGAAACATGTATCGCCCCGATTATTCCGCCGTCTTATTTTTTGCATGCTTTATTTCGTCTGTCTGTATACATTTTACAGTGTCCTGGCCAGTTAATTCCTGACAGTATACCCATAAGGAAACAGCCCATACCCAGTTTATGCAGCTTGAACTGACCCCCAAAAGTTAGACCTAAAACTCTAACGAATGGGGGTCAGTTTTTTTTATGGCAAAGTACAGTTATGAATTTAAGATGAAAGTTGTATTAGAATTCTTGAATAAATCAGGTAGTTATGAATTTCTTGCCCAAAAATACAACATACCAAGTGCTACACGTATCAAAGTTTGGGTAGCTGCATATAGAAAACACGGCAAAAGTGCACGGAGACGCTCCAGGCAAAATAAAAATTACCCTTTCCCTTTTAAGCTCCAGGCAGTAAAATTGTACTTAAGTACAAATCTATCTTATCAGGATGCAGCCCTATCTCTCGGCATGACAGAACCTTCCCTCCTTGCTGCATGGGTAGGACGTTACCGTGCCGTCGGCGTAGATGGGTTGAAGCCACAACGGAAAGGAAGGCGTCAGAACGTGCCGAAACCATCAACAGGTAAAGAAAAGGAATACGTAGAGCAACTGGAGGCAGAAAATTTACGTCTTAGAATTGAAAATGCGTACCTAAAAGAATTGAGGAGACTGCGTCTTGCGGAAAAAGCGCAGAAAGAAAAGCAAGGATCGTCCACAGTCTCCGAGGATCATTCAAATTAACAGACATCCTTGCCGTCGTCCATCTCCCTAAAGCGACGTATATGTATTGGCAGAAGCGCTTTGACCGTCCTTCAAAAGATTCGGTACTAGAAGGAAAAATTCTGGCAATTCGAGCAAAGAATAAAGACTTTGGTTACCGGAGAATTTATGGAGAACTGCATACGCAAGGGGTTGCCGTCAACAAAAAACGGGTGCAGCGCATCGTACAGAAACTGAATCTGCAAGTGACATCTTTTACGCGTAAGAGCAGAAAGTACAGCTCGTACAAGGGAACAGTGGGAACAGTGGCACCCAACCGCTTGAATCGTCGCTTTGAAACGAGTATCCCACACCAGAAGATTACAACCGATACTACAGAGTTCAAGTATTATGAAAAAGATAATAAAGGAAATCTGGTTGTCAAAAAGGCATATCTCGATCCGTATCTTGATTTGTTCAACCGAGAAATTCTCTCATACAGCATCACCCAACGGCCTTCTGGAGCCGGCATCCAGAGGGCATTGAAGGAAGCGATTCGCATTACCGCAGACTGTCCTTTCCGTAGGACGTTCCATTCGGATCAGGGATGGGCGTACCAAATGAAAGACTATGTAAAAACGTTGAAGAAAGAACATATATTTCAAAGCATGTCACGAAAAGGCAACTGTCTGGATAATAGTGTGATGGAAAACTTCTTTGGACTTTTGAAGCAGGAAATGTACTACGGGCATGTCTATCATAGTTTTGAAGAACTGAAACAAGCAATCGAAGGATATATTACATATTACAATACTCAAAGAATCAAGCAGAAACTGGGATGGCTTAGTCCCATGGCTTACCGATTACAATATAACGTGGCATAAGAAAAGTGTAGCAGCAATATCGCTACTACACTTTGGTCTAACTTATTGGGGTCACTAGAGCTGGATATGGACTGTTTTTTATTTATTTACAATCTTGGCAATATTTTTTAATTCAATAGATAAAGTACCGTCGGGATTATTGATGAATTGTATATAGTCAGAATTATCAATATATTCCGATGGAAAAGTGATTTCTATTCCTGTATCTGTCTTTATTTTATGAGTTTTTCCAGTTTTCCGGGCAAAATCCTGTTGAACAGAAATATTATCGGGCAGTTGTGCTTCTTGTATTTTCTCTTCAAACTGACTTTGCATTTCTTTGTTATCTGAAAAGACAGCAGAACCCAATTCTTTTGGTGACAAGGAATCGGATGTTTCTGCATGATCTGCCAGGTAATTCTTTGCTTTAGATAATGCTTCAACACTGCTGCCGCCATGGTCTTCTGCTACTTCAGCAGCTATTTTATTGATTATTTTTACAGCATCTCTGCCAGATATCTGTGATGTACACTGTAAAAGCCGGTCGGGTAATATATAAATATCATCCCCATTGCATTTTCGCTTCTTATCTATAAAACGGATAGAAAAGTCATCAAACCGTATTAAGGCATAGGCTTCTATTTTCTGGCTGGTCCCCGGTAAAATAGCATAATGCTTAATAAGTTTATTGTACACATTTCCTTCCTCATCCAGTACCTGATGAGTGTATGCCGTTTTGTTTTCCAGCATCAGCACAGCCAGTGTCCGCACGCCATCATCGTCAGTAAAATCGACGACGAGAAGATCCGTCGACTCCATTTCATCACAATGAGACAGTATATCATACGTTTTTTTTGCAATAACTGCTGCCGCATCATCAAAGGTTATTTCTTCCATCTGAAGCTGCTGTAATACATGCTGGAATGAACTGGTAGCATAAAAAATACCTGTCTGCTGTCCGGCATCTTTCAGTAGTCGTTCAATCCGTTTATCTACATATTCGTACACGACATCGCTGGAAAAATCAAGGTCTTTCTGTGACAAAATACACATATTCGTGTTAAAGTCCAGAATATGCAGGATTGCTTTTTGTATCATCATAATGCATATTTCCTCCGCCTGTAAACAAATGTAATGTGCTTAAAGCTGATGCTGTCTATCTTAACAGTTCTTAAGGAAAAAGTCCATAACCGCAGTCATACACTTTCATCCGTCATGATTGCCAGTCATTCCAATCCTGTACTTTCCCTATATTCCTTCATCTAAACATCCATTATGTCAGACACATCTTTCCACAAACAACAACAGGAACCGCTTCGATGCGGTTCCTGTTGTTGTTTGTGGGAGATATCATATATTTGGGCTGATATATGAGCGGGCAATGTACATTGTTATAAATTACTGATAATCATAAAGAGTATTAACAGAATACCGGTCAGAGCAAGCACTTTTTGTGTCATCTGGATAGTCATAATAGAACGCTCCTTTCCCCTGTATCACAATACAATTTGTCCCATTCTCTATATTAAGACCGGCCTTTTATTTCCTCTTTTCAAGTATTATACTATCATTAAAAGATCTATCCGTAAAAGTGAAATATATGAACAATCGTATCGGAAATTCCGAACGCAAAAAGGAGGAACCGGAATGGAATTACGCCAGTTAAAAACGTTTACTGCCATCGCTCACCTGGGCAGTTTCTCAAAAGCAGCACGGAAAACAGGCTATGCCCAGTCTACGATTACCGGACAAATCCAGCAGCTTGAACAGGAACTGGGAACCCACCTTTTTGAAAGGCTTCCACACCACATTATATTGACAGATCAGGGACAAAAACTGCTCCCCTATGCCGAACAGATACTAGAACTCACCCAAACTGCCCGGGAAAGCATTGTCAACGAAACCAGCCTGAGCGGAACTGTCACTATTGGTACAATGGAATCTGTCGGCATTACGAGACTTACCAGCGTGCTAAAAGAGTTTCATATCCGCTACCCCCACGTCGATTTGCGCCTGCAGTTCGGTTCCTGGGACCTTCTTTATCAGGCACTTCGTGAAGGCCGTATTGATGTCGCCTTTCTTCTGGGACAGAATATACAGGATGCTTCCTGCACCGTCCGGATTTTATTTGATGAACCGATGTATCTTCTGGCTGCTCCACAGCACCCTTTTGCGTTACGAAATACGGTACAAATCAGCGACCTTTCCGGCCAGACACTAATTTTGGCAGAAAAAGGATGCAGTTACCGCACGGCTTTTGAAAACACTCTTGCCCAGTATCACGTTATGCCGGCTCAGGTACTGGAAGTAGAAAGTATATTTGCCATAAAAAAGCTCGTTGCCAGTAATTTAGGAATCACTTACATGCCTGCCATGGCCGTTCAGGATGAACTTCAGGCACAATCTCTCATACGCCTGCCCTGGGGCGGTCCGGATTATCATATCAAAACATTGATGATTCACAAAACAAACAAATGGATTTCTCCGGCGTTAAAGGCCTTTTTTGAATTGATTCAGGAGTACCTCGTCGATACGGACATGCGTATGTAATAACACATATGGTCCCTGCATCATGTTTTTATTTTACGTGTATCTGCTCTTTCCGTTAGCATCATTCGTATATATAGCCCTTTTTCTATCGGTTCTATACATTGTACCTCTATATGGCACAGTGGATGATTCATCGACAGATGATTCATAAAATATATGAGATTGTGAAAATACCCGTGTAATTCTATCCGATATCGCCCTAATGCATTGCTCTCCTCCTGAATAGATAAAAGCTGCATCTGTGTTTCCCTGGCAGTCGCTTCCCATAGCGAAACTTCACGGTCCGACAGAAATATATCTGTATTAATGGTTGGCATAGCAGACAAGCGCATACCATTTCCTTCCAGTGACTGTATGGCTCTATGCCATTCATCGCGTGTATGACATAACGTAAAACTGAACCATCCCGATAACAGAAGAATGACCCAGAGCACTCCGGTAACTATCTTCTTTATTTTCTGGTTATTCATCTTTTTGAGACACGGGTTTATCTTCATGATGTAATACAATATGCAGTTCTGCAGTATTTTCTCTTCCTTTCTTTTGCCATTTTCGTATATATGCTTTGGAAACCCACGGCGATTTCTGCAGTTTTTCTTTCCACTCCTGCAAAGCAGACTGTTGCCGGCTGGAAATTTCTATCTGCAAATTATCTCGTTCTGCCGCAATTTTTTTTACTGTTATGTCTGCCGGCTTAGTATCGGCCAGGCAAACCAGCATAGCCGGCCAATACGACTCTCCTTTATACTGCAATAGTTGTACTATTTCCTTTCTTTTTTTCATCTTTATATTGTGGGCCTGTATTTCCGACTGTACCGGTTGCAAAGACTGTTCGAATCTTTGTTTCATCGTCTGAATTTCATAAATATACAGAAAACTCATTATCCAGAAAGTCAGAATCCCGGCAATAGCAGAAAAAAGAAGGATTCTATACAAAACATCCTTCCTTCTGTCACCGGCTTTTTCCGATGCGGGCAATAAATTAATTTCAATTTTCATCTATATGTTTCCTAATAAGAACGGAGGCCCTTGAATATGCCATTTACGCTGAAATTGTTCCGTTTTTTTCTTCCATACCGGCTGGCACAAGTTTTGCGTAGCTGATTCCTTCACAGTCATATGAAACCACTCTGTACAATCAGCTGATTTGATAGCTCCTTGCTGAAATGCATAAGACACCACTATGCCATTCTTTATTTCCATGATATGCAGATCTTTATTCTCCTGCAGAAACAATGTACCGTCTGTACCGGCATATTGATTGCTGATAAGAGCGGGAAGCAGCATTATATTTTTAATAAGAAGTCCCGCATCATGGGCAGTCTTATAACATATTTCCACACTAAACCGGGAATAGGCCCCCAGAATCCACTGATACATATCCTGCCCATCTTTTTTACTTATGCGGCAGATATCAAAAGCGTAATCCGATTCTTTTCCAGCCAATGGTTCTGCCCAGAGAGCCGCTTCTCTTCCTTCTTCATTGTTTTCTGCCGGCAGTTCACAAATCTTCCATAAAACCTGAGGTCCGCTTAATACGAAAGATAAAGACCAGCCATAAAGGTCATATACGTCCAGGATACGTTGCAAAACAGATTGAAGAATATCTCTTTTTTCCAACCATTTCCTATCAGGAATGTCCGCATAAGTATCTCCCAGAACCATACGGCACCGCCTCAGCCAGTCATACTCTTTTTTGATAATATGTATTGCATACGGAGAAAGCCAGAACACAGCTTCCTTTCGTACCCATTTTCCCATATATCAGTACCTCTTATATCCTATAATCATAAAAAGTGAATGTCCATCTCTGACAGGAAGCATCATATATCGCATTAAAAGAAAGTGCCCGCGTCCGTTGTACACCATCCGGCCCGACACAGGCAATTCCACGCAATGTTCCTGTCACTTCTCCTTGTCCAGTCTGCTTCAGTGTGCGTACTACTTTTATTTTTCTACCCGGGCCTGATTTTTCAGCTAGTTCGGAAAACTCCTGCTCCCATTTTTCCGGGAGATCCGATTCTCCTTCACTCTCGCACTGTAACTTTCCCATAAGCAATGCACTCTCTGCCAGATATACGGCTTCGATGGAATATCTGTACATTTCTATTTGTTTTTCATATTGATGTGCCAATACAGCTGCAGCCAAAGAAAAACTGAAGATGATCAACCCTGTACACAGCGCAAAAAGCATAATAAAACCATTACGACGTTTCATGAGTAATTCCGGTTCCAGGATATATCCATAAATCACACCGCCAGGTACATCCTGCTTCATGTTTGAGATTCATCGCTGCGCGGACACATCCATCTTCCTGGGAAAAAAAGGGGCATCCCGGTTCCAACGGTTCCACGATAATCTTGTTCCGTCCTGTTTCTCCCGTTCCGGTTACAGGCTGGACAGTACCATCATCAAGACATTTATATATGACTCCCTGTCGTATTAAAAAGCCGCTGCGCAGGTTCTTGTCCGTAAGAAATCGTACAGACGAATCAGTCACGCGCAGAGAAGAAGCTGAAGCCAGTGATACGGTCAGCGTATCTTCCAGGTGTATTCCCTGCAAAGCCGTTTCCTGCCAGGAACAACTAAATTCATACATGCGGACAGACTGTACCGCTGCCGGAAGCATCGCCAGTACAATCAAGGCTGTTAAAGAGGACGCCAACACCATCTCCAGCAGTATAAATCCATTCTTCCTATGGCATATTCTCCCGTCCAAGACGCATGCAGTGAAAAGGTTTTTCTCCATCTGCCCGTACCTCCACATCGTATTTCACACATCCGGAATGCCACATGGACTTCGCACAATGTACGTAATATGGCTTTCCCCGTATCCAGTATGTCCTATCTTCCATTCCATTTCTTTTAATTTTCTGATATTCCATTTCATTTCTGGCTATGCTGGCTTCCTGCTGCCACGTACATGACCGGGCATATATACGCATCGTCTCCTGCATCATAAAAACGGATGGCACAATTAAGGTCACCACAAAGAAAACGGCAGCCATACTATCCAGCAGCAGGAAACCTCTGCTATACCATCCGGATGCGCCCGGTCTGGGCAGCAACAATGATTTTCTTTTCATGGCCTCCCCTTCCTTGTAATATAACTACCATCTGATTTCCTTTAGGCCTGCCCTGTTCATCAAAATAAAAATCTTTCCGGTATGATGAGCTGCGTAATTTTATGCCGTTCTCATAAGCCCGTCGTTTTACAATCCTGGTTCCTTCCAAAACAACATACTCCTTCTGTCGCACCGAAAGCCGCCAGGCCGGGTCACCGCTATTATTGCCCACAGCATGCTGACGAACCGAGGCCAGGTCCCATGCCATTTCCCGTATCAATCCATCGAGGTGCTGATTTTCTACATAATTCCCTGCTGGAACGGCCGATGCGCTGATAAGAATAAGTATGATCGACACAACCAGACATAATTCAAGTAACAAAAATCCACCATTTTGCTTCACATCAGTAACCCGGCCCATGCAATCCATTCTCCTGCAAAAAAGAAAGACAACCACCAACCACTTATGAGAAACGGGGCAAAGGGGATGACTTTTTCGCGATATACAATCCAATACATGACAGCACCAGCCAATGCCGTACCAAAAGCAACACAGAGAGTGCTGTACAACACCATACCTGAACTGCCCAGAGAAAGAGCTCCGATTAATTTAATATCTCCCCAGCCAATACTGCCAGGCAGGACGAAAGCCGCTATTCCTAACCCGGCCAGGCAGGCCAGACTGAGAATCCAGTCTGGCTGCACCAGCCGAAACAGGCAGGCGGCTCCATTGCCTGCTGCCATGACCAGAACAATCCTGTCGGGAATCCAATAATAACGTATATCCGTATAGACAATCAGCAATGAACAACCTGCCACGATGCCCAACCAGCAAATCACCGGGAAAGAACACAGATCAAGACTGTCTATCATCACTATCACCATGTCCCTTTTCCGTGTAATACGTTCTTATTACTCATTATTTGTACCTTCTGGATTTCTCGATGTATAGGTAACTCCATTAAGGGTGACCCGTACTACTCCATCGGCAATGCTGTACTTTTCAGCTCCTGTAGGCGGTTTCGGAACAAATTCAAGATATTCTTTTTCAGCCAGCGTCTCGACCGTATCAGGATACGCGCCTGTATCAAACTGATACACGGCAGCCGCATTGCTGATGGTTCTCAGGTCAGCCTGTATTTTCGCTTTATTGGCTTTATCGCCGGCTGAGCTGAATTTAGGAACAGCCATCGTTGCAATAACCAGTATAATAGAAACTACAATCAGCATCTCCAGAAGGGAAAAACCGTTGCGAACGGGATGCCACCATTTTTTTGCCATAGAATACATGATCAACACTCCTCTCAGTAACTCATATAATAGCCGCTGCCGCATCCAGGAGCGGTAGCAGTAAAGCCAAAACGACCAAACCAATCATCAGGCCCATAAAAGCCATAGTCAACGGTTCCAGTAACTGGCATATCCGCTGGGACCAGCGGGAAATCTGCCAGTCATAATATGAAGCAATCCGCGAAAATGCCGTATCATAATTACCCGTGCTCTCCCCTACAAGAATCATAGCTTCCAAAAAGGGAGTGGCTATGTTTTCATGCTGTATCGCTTCCAGAAACGAATGACCGGACCGCACCCAGCTGCTGCAGTATTCCATTTTCTTTTGGAACCAGATCTCGTTAGTGGCATTTGCAGCATCCTGTATAGCAGAAAGTACGGGAATGCCGCTGGCAAGCTGCATAGCCATGATCCGGCTGAAACGCTGCCAGCACCACGCCAGATACATCCGTCTCCACAGGGGAATCCGCATCATACAGGCCGTAATATACAATCGGGCCTGCCTTTTTTTATACCCATATACTCCGACTGCAGCCAGCAATAGAAATATGCCCAGTAAAGACAATCCATGATAGCAGCATAAATCCTTCATGCCAATAAGGCCTCTCGTCAAAACGGGTAATGGTACATTCATGGATGCAAACATGGTTGCAAAAACGGGCAGGATATAAAAAACAGCTCCTGCAAGGAGCAGGATAGTACCTGCAAGAAGAAATCCCGGATATATCATAGCTTGTATCAGCTGCTGTCTTTGACGATCTGCATCCTGATAATAATTTCCTAAAATAGATAAAACAGATTCCATATTTCCCGAATGCTCACCGGCCTTCAACAAGCAGCAGGTCATTTTTGGAAAAAGCCGGGATGATTCCAAAGCAACAGATGGTCTGGAGCCATTTTCTATGTCATCTCCTATCTTTATCAACGCATCTTTTTTCTTTCCTCGTGGTAATGGTCTTACCAGCAGGCGCCAGCTATCCAAAAAAGGGATACCCGCCTTAGTCATCTCTGCCAGTTCTTTAAAAAATGATCCCAGTTCCCGTGATTTCATCTTTCGGATACGCCACGGCAATGTTACATGTTGTTGCGGTATTTCTTCGATGTGAAGAACCTGCCACTGTCCTTGTTTCATCATCTTGTATACAGCATTCCTGGAGGGGGCATGTAAAAAGCGTGTCACAACACTGCCTGAAGAATGTCTGGCCGTCACCTTATAATGTATCTGTTTCATCATATTCTGCCCTGACAAGCCTGTTCCATTGTACGCATTCCCATAGCGGCTCCCATCTGCATAAGCGAGGGGAGCTGATGCTCCCGGCCAGTCCGGATTAGCTGGGATACGGCATGGGTCCGCAACAAAACTTCTCTCACTATACAGGCATCCTGCTGGCGGCATAATCGCTGCTGGGCCAGTATAGCCTGTAAAACCTGGGACAGGCGGTAGCGGATTTCCTCCTGCCGGCTTCCCGGATAGGCTCCGACAAAACGGGTTATCGCCTGAGCAGCAGACCGGGTATGGAGCGTAGAAAGCACAAGGTGGCCAGTCTCAGCCGCAGTCAGTGCGGCATCCATAGTCTCCTGATCACGCATTTCTCCAATAAGGATTACATCCGGATCCTGACGCAGCGCCTGACAGACAGCCTGGGAAAAACTGGTAAAATGACAGTGCAATTCCCGCTGGGTAATGAGAGAACCACCTTCTTCCAAAATGATTTCAATGGGATCTTCCAAAGTAATGATATGATATTTTTTATGGTCATTCAGATATTGGATCATCCGCCACAAGGCAGTCGTCTTACCACATCCTGTCGGCCCGCAGATCAGGATGAGTCCATCAGAACAGCAAGCCAGTCTTTGCAGTAATTTTTCATCTCCGTCCGCCGGCAGTGATGATAAAGGATATAATATGCGGATGTCTGCATAAAATCCCCCGTATGCCTGACAAAGCTGTATCCGGAGCCGCACCTTTTCGTCCCATTCGGCAGACAGGGAATCACCAGTCCTATTGTTCCAGCCCTGGGCCAACAGCCAGCACCGGAGTTCCTCTTTTGTAACAAACCAGTTCTGTAAAGAGGTAAGTTCCATCCCAATG
>NZ_ONTA01000177.1:0-3644 GCF_900320625.1 Megasphaera sp. DJF_B143 | reverse complement strand
TTCTCTGATTTTTCCAGCATTATGCGTCGCCAGGATAATCGTTTCTTTCATAGCAGGTTCCTTCTCCATCGTTAGTTATTTTCTTTGGCAGCGGTTTCACTTTTTTGTTCCCGCACGGCCTGGGCATAATTCTTGATGACGACAATAGGCGTCTTCTGCGATGCATTGCCAAAGGGGTTATTGATCAGGATACGGGCGATTTCCTTCGGATTCAGGCCGCGGGAATGGCCCAGTACAGCCGAACGCTTAAGGTCATTGACGTCAGCTACGCAGGCACCATAACAGCCCATGCGTTTTTTGATTGCTTCAGCTACTTCATCAGGCTTATCCGGGCCATAGACGATGCATTTATCAAAAGGCGGCATCGTGCCCGTCACGTCATCAGTCAGCGATGCCTGGCGGCATTTGGCATACCACACGCCATTTTTGCCAACCAGTTTTGCCAAAAAACCGATGATGAACCAGAAGAGCATCTTCCATTCCCCTTCAAGGTTCATCGCCGCCTGCATGCCATAGAGACTGGCCATACTCCCTTCACCGGGAACGAAGCGGCGCATGAGACGGCACTGCCAGGTTGGTGTCAGTTCTTCCGGGCGGGTATAGCGGTGCTGGGTGATGGCGACAACGCTTTCTGCCGAGCATACAATATCATCAGGTCCGACGATATCTTTTGCATATTCTTCTATGACATCGACGATGTCATCTTTATCAGTAAGAATTCTGGTCTTTACCGGTACTAATTCTAATTCTGCCATGTCTATTTTCCTCCTATGCTTGTTCCATAGCCCGTTTTACTTCTGAAGCTTTGAGTGTAATACGGGCCTTGTGAATATACCATTCACTGCGGGAAACGACCTGATATACCAGGTCAATGGGCATATCGGGGAAGGTCTTTAAATCTTCACGGATGGTTCCTTCCTTGCTCACCAGTTCAATCGTAACGCGGATGCGGCCCGATTCACCGGGATTGATGATGACCGATTCCCAATATCCATCGTTCCGTTCAGCTGCTTTATTTGCCAGCTGGGAGTGGACAATGACCTTGTCATACTGTTCATAAGGCAACAGGGTCCGGGGATAAAAATCCATAATCGTTCCTAGTTGTTTCCCTATATTCTTAAAGGGAACTTCTGTTTCAAATACAGCTGTACCGGCAGTCAGGCTTTTTAAGGCAAAAGGCTGGCGTCTCCGCGCTTCGATGACAAACCGGGCATCCCCCTGGTGCCAGGCAAAGAGGCGGAATAACAGATACAGTACGGCAATGAGGCCGACGATAAAGATAATGATGTTCAGCAACTGGTAGACAATCACGACACAAGACTCCTTTAGGTAAAATATGAAGTAGAACTAGAACAACGGCTGCAGAAACAGATCACATTTCCTGCTGATCTGTTTCATACATGGCTTTCAGCCTGAGGTACGGACCATCGCCAATGCGGGCTACCTTTCCCGTATCCTTATGGGTAAAAACATTCTGCGTCGTTCATTCGGCCATGAGGCGGCCGTCCCGTTTCCGCAGAATACGGTAGGCATATACCATCTGAGCCCGCGATAATTTGACCAGGCGGGCTTCGATGACGATTTCATCATCGTAATAGATATTATCGATGTATTCACAGTTTACGTTTTTAATAGGAAAAAGAATGCCTTCATCCATGAGTTCAAATAAATCGACACCGGCAGCACGCATATACTCGCAGCGCGCACATTCAAACCAACGGATATGATTGGCATGATGGGCGTTTCCCATCATATCTGTCTCGCTGAAGCGGACCCGTTCTGTTACGCTGACCATTTTTTCCACTCCTGTCTTCACTTAAACATGCCCTATTATTTTACGCTGTATAGGAGCATTTGTCAAAACTTACCAGACAAAACCTGGCGCTTTATACTGTAAAAAAGCTGCCGCAGATGCGGCAGCCTGAAATACTATCCCCGGCGGATCTGCAATTGATGCAGACCTTCCTTCCACAGAGAAAATTACCAGTCGCAGTGAGCAAACGGAAGGATACGCCGTACTTTTTCTTTATGCTCCGGTTTGATGTAAGCCGCTGCAAACTTCAGAGCCGCCGCTACGACAGCAGCGTCATCGACCCAGCCGGCAACAGGCAGAAAATCGGGAACAACATCAATAGGCAGGATGACATATCCGATAGCACCCATAAGTACGAGCCGGACCAGTTTGGGCGTATCCTTATCCTGGATGCAATAGAAGATGGCCAGGAGCTTCGGGAGGAAATGTAGTTTTCCCTTCGTTTTACTCAGAAACCGCAGAAAACGGCCTGGCGAATAGAAACGGGTAAAAAACAACAGCAATTTCCACATAGGCACACCTTCATTTATTTTTCATCAAGAGGAATCTTGGCGTCTTCTACAGCTGCCTGTACTTTTTCATCGACAGACGGTTCCGCCGTATCGGCAGCTGGCTTTTCCCCTGCCGATGCCGCTTCTTCCTGTGTCGTTTCTTTTACATCAGCACTGTCTTCTCTGGCTTCTTCCACATCATCGAGGACGCTGCGGCGCCGTACAGAATCAATGACTACCTGGCCCTTTTCCTTGACATCGTCAAAAGCATCAATAGCAGCGTCTTTGGCAACACTGCCCCAGCGCTTCATGAAATCTACTGTTTCATCTCCGAGCGGCACATTTTTCAGTGGATTATCACGCAATTTATCTACTTGTTCACGGGCCTTGTCCTTCCACTGGGCCATCATTTCGATGTACGGGCCCATATCGGTAGGCATGCCATCTTTCATCCAGCGCTGTGTTACCCGGCCCAGGCTGTACGTAATACCGACGGCGACAGGGACCTGCACCGCACTGAACGGAATAAGCGTCGTCAGGAGATTTCCCGCCATACGGCTGCCCATGGCACCGAGGAAGGCAATGACAGCCCGTTCAGACAGCTTGACATTGTAGACTTTGGCAATGCGGCTGACGAGATACACTTCATTTGCCATGAGGGCGATTGTGCCAACGAGGGGAGCAATGACAATGGCTCCAGCACGGGCAGCTGCCCAGCGGCAATAGGTTTCAACCTTGAGATCAGCATCGGCAGCAGAATTTTCGATAGACTGGATTACTTCCAGGGAAGCGGTCGGCGCTACAGGCGCATGGGCTTCTTTTTCAGCTTTCATAGCTGCCAATTCTTTTTTCAGGGCATCGATTTCTTCTTGTAATGCCTGTACTTTATCCATTTCATCTGACATAGGAATCCCCCCATTTTCAAAATACATTTTTCTTTATTTTCCCATGTTTTCACCAGCTTGTCAAACCGCCATCGACAGGAACTGCTGTAGCCGTCATATACGACGCTTCCCGGCTGAGAAGGAATACGATGACCTGCCCTACCTCGGAAGCCTCAGCCAGCCGGTATAGCGGGTACTGCTGGCGCAGAGACTCTTCCGTTTCGTCAGGATTCGCTTCCATCTGGCGGGACAGAAGCGGAGTCTTTACATCGCCGGGGCAGACACAGTTGACCCGTACATCATGAGGGGCCAGTTCCAGGGCAAGCGATTTGCAAAAAGACACAACTGCCCCTTTAGTCGCACTGTAGACTGAACAGCCGATATTCCCCTGCAGGCCGGCATCACTGCTGACCATAACAATGCTTCCCTGATTTTTTTTCAATGGTTCCAGCGCTT
>NZ_ONTA01000167.1:0-12864 GCF_900320625.1 Megasphaera sp. DJF_B143 | reverse complement strand
CTCAGGGATATGACCGGCGTCCTGTTCCGCATTTATATGACTTTTACGGCCATTGCCTTCGTCATTTTCATGCTCTGCGGCATGGATTTCTTCAGTGCCCTCAACCACGCCATGTCTACCATTTCAGCCGGCGGATTCTCTACGTTTAATGACAGTGCTGCTCATTTTGAAAGCGCGGCTGTGGAAAGCTGGATGACTTTTTTTATGATTCTGGCTGGTGGTAATTTTGGCTTATATTATCAGTTATACCGCAAAGGGTTCCATGTCCTGAAGAGAAATACGGAATTTAAAGCCTACCTGCTCATCCTGTTCCTGGCGACCGTATGCATCGCCGCCGATTTGATACATGCCTTCGGTGCCGACATCGTTACGGCCCTGCGCTTTTCTTCGTTTCAGGCTGCGTCCATTGCCACGACGGGGTTTGTCTCGGCCGATTACGATCAGTGGCCTTCCTTTTCCAAGGGAATCCTCCTGCTTTTGATGATCAGCGGCGGCTGCAGCGGTTCTACGGCGGCGGGAATCAAGATTTCCCGTGTCGTCATCCTGTGCCGCTCTCTCGTGGCGGCTGTCCGGGAAAAACTTCACCCCCGGATGGTCATGGATGTCAGGATGAACGGCCAACTTATCGGCCAGGACACGATTATCCGGGTCAACCAGTTTTTTTTCCTGTACCTGGCGTTCATCGCTTTCTGGGCACTGCTTTTGACCTTCGACGGCATCGGCATTTTTGACGCCATCGGCATCAGCGTCACGACCATGGGCTGTATCGGCCCGTCGTTCGGCATTACCGGCGCTACCTGCACCTATGCCGGCCTGTCTGATTTTTCCAAGGCCATATTGTGTATTTCCATGCTCCTCGGGCGGCTGGAATTATTCACAGTCCTGGCTATGCTGCACGTCAGCTTCTGGAAAAAACGGGGAAATTGGTAAGTGAATGTTTAGTCCTTTAAGGAAACAGCTTTTTGATACCTATGTGTATCAGAGGCTGTTTTTTTGTTTATAAACGGAAAATATATCAGCAGATAATGGGAGGAGGAAGAATGATGAAAAAATTTTTTATAATAATCGGTTGTGTCCTGTTTATCATCGGATTTGTCTGGAACGAAGGTCTGCCCCATGTGTCGCCCGTACCGCAGGCCCCTGTCGTAGAAGAGGTGGAAAAACCGGACTATATCGTGTATATTACCGGTGCCGTCAGAAAGCCCGGCCTGTATTCCTTTACTCATGCCGTCACCGTCGGCGATGCCGTCCACGCGGCAGGCGATGCACTCCCGTACGCTGAGGCGTCGGCCGTAAACTATGCTTCCCGCATCGAAGATGGCATGCAGATCCACCTGCCATACAATCTCGATGGCGTACCTCCTGCAGCAGATAGTGATGGTAAGATCAATATCAATGAGGCTGATGAAAAGAAACTGACCGGTCTTCCCGGCATCGGCCCCGCCATGGCAAAACACATCATCGAGTACCGGGATGAACACGGAGGATTTACCGAGTGTGAGCAGCTGCAGCAGGTCAAAGGCATTGGTGCTGCCAAGTATGAAAAGTTAAAGGATAAGGTGACCGTATGACCTATATCAGTATTTTCGCCGCCCTGGCTTTTGCCTGTGGCATCATCGCAGCGGATATCGTGCCGGTCCCGGCGGCCGCCGGACTGGCCGGAGCAGGGTTCTGCCTGCCCGCTATGTGGGCCTTGAGGCATCGCATGCGCTGGGCCCTGATTTTGTTATTATGCCTGATGTTTTCGCTGGGCCTCTTCCGACTGGCCTGGGAAAGCAGACAGTATGAAGCGCTGCCTGCGTATCTGGCAGGAATGGAAGTATATGTAGAAGGGACGGTGAAGGAAAAGAAACATTTTTATGAAACGGAGCAGGGAACGATGAGCCGCTATGTCATCGACATGGACTATTTTGCATTCCCGGACGATCCGGCACGGCACAGGGGAAAGGGGAGTATATATGTTACCCTTCCGGCCAGTCCCGTCCACCCTCCATCGGAGCGCCTCGGGCTGAGACTGAACCTGAAAGAGCTCACCTATTACGGGAATCCCGGCCTGTACGATGCCAAACACCGGGACCGGGAACAATCGATTTTCCTGAAAGGATACACGGTACCCGATACGAAAATAGAAACACTGGAGCCAGGCCGGGGGATACTCTGTCAGCTATGGCGTCTGAGGCAGTATCTGACCCATATGTACCAGACCGTCCTGGACAGGGACAATGCCTATATCCTGAGCAGTCTCCTTTTTGGCGGTCACTATGATGACCTGCCTCCGTCCCTGCTGGAGAGTTTCAGTGTTACCGGACTGATCCATATCCTGTCCGTATCGGGGTCTCACATTTCTTTGTTGCTGGCAGCCGTACAGATACTGGGGAGACTGGCTTCTTTGCGGGAAAAGCCCCTGTTCATCCTTTCTGCCGTCGTCGTCATTGTATACGGTGCGCTGGCCGAAGGGACGGCGCCGGTCATCCGCTCGTCTCTCATGGGTCTCATATCTGCCTACAGCCTGACAGCCCGCCGGCAGTACACGGCCTGTCACGCCCTGGCTCTGGCAATTATAGCTATGCTGCTATATAGTCCCTACCTGCTCTTTGACCTGTCTTTTCAGTTGTCCTGCGGGGCATCGGCAGGCATCGTGCTGCTCCAGCGCCCGGTAGAACGATGGTTTTCCTTCCTGCCGTCGTTCTTGCGTTCTGGTATCAGCGTCTGCATCTGTGCCCAGCTGCTGCTCATTCCCTTTTTGCTGCATTATTTTTCAGCACTGCCCGTATACTCCCTGCTGGCCAATCTGCTGGTTGCGCCCGTCCTGGACTTCGTCATCCTGCTGGGACTCGCCGCTTCTGTACTGGGAATGGCTGTATTGCCCCTGGGCCAGGTACTGCTTTACGTCTTGCAGCCTCTGCTGAGTCTTGCCGTCAAGGGCAATTATTTCATTTCCTCCCTGCCATATAGCCGTTTCTGGCAAGGGGCCTGGCCGGTGTACACCTCGGCTGCCTATTATCTCGTACTGACCGGTCTGTTCTTTTTGCCGCCATACCGTAAGGTGCTGCTGCGTATGGCAGGTATTCTGTTCCTCGTTTCTACTCTGTATGCCGTCTATACCCGGCCGGAAATCATGATTTACAGTTATGATATGGGAAATGACCGGGCAACCTGCATCGTCTATGATGATACTTCGGCCTGCCTGTGGTATAATAAGAGCCAGTGGTCCCATGAAGGACAAATAGCCTGCGCCCTCACGCCGGCCCTGCGGCATTGTGGTATATTTCATCTGGACCGGGTATGGGTCAGTGGCGATGCCGGACCGGCAGAAGCGCAGCTGCGGCAGGATTTTACGATCGGCGACCTCCAGGTTGTGACTGAGCCGGTCGAGGGTGATGCTGCCGGACTAATTCAGACAGGGGTCCCGTACTACTTATATGAAACGTCTCTACCCAGACAGTTTCCATCGGACTCCGTGCTGGAAGTCCAGTCGCTGCGCCAGGCGGGCCGGACGGCGTTTCCCCGGGATGCCGACTTTTTGATCCTGCACCGCAGCGGCCCCCGGGATGTCCAGTGGAAGCGATGGTGCGAGACGGCAGCTCTTTACGATATACCCTGTGTGACGCCGGAAGAAGACGGAGCTGTCATTCTTTCCTGGCGCAGGGGATGCTGGACCGTACGGTCAGGTGGTGAATGGTTTGAAACAGGTAAAAATCATATATGGCAGTGAAACGTATCTAATGCATCGGGAAGAGCAGTCGTTCCTGGAGGCATTCCGGAAACGGGCAGGAGAAGAACCGGAACTTTCTGTCTTTGGCAAAGATGCCGCGCCTGCCCAGGTCGTAGAAGCGTTCCAGTCGTCGTCTCTCTTTGGCGGTACAAATGTCTGTATCTGGCATGACTGTCCGTACCTTCCCATCAAACGGGGCGGGAGGTCCCGCAGCAAGCTCACTAAAGAAGAAACGTGGTTCCTGGAACAGCTGGCGGCAATCCCTGAAGGGAACGGGCTTTTATTTGTCATTAAATTTCCGAAGGAAACAAGCAGACTCGATACGGGCTGTGTGTTCTTCAAGGAAGTTAAAAAGCTGGCTGAAGTGGCAGAATGCCAGCCGGTTACGGACAAGACGGTCATGACCTATGTCAGTTCATATATGAACGGGCGGGGACTGCATCTGTCTCCTTCCGCCGACCGTTATCTGCGGGGACTGTTCCAGACCTGGGATGCTATCCCGCTGCAGTACGTGTTTTCTGAACTGGACAAGTTGTGCATCATGCTCCCCGACGGGACAAGGGAAATAGAAACAACCCATCTGACGTCCCTCTTTTCCGGCACTATGGAAAAAAATCTCTTTACCTTTATGGATTACTTCCTGCGCCGGGACGGCCGTCACACGATTCCTTTTATTTCCAGTCTGTTCAGCCGCCAGGATGCTTTCTTGAAAAATACGGGGTATATGTTGTCCCGGCTGCGCCTCCTGCGGGCATATAAAGAACTACAGGCGGCAGGGATGAAAGAAAAGCAGTCTGAACAGGTCCTGATCAGGGTCAATAAAGGGAAACCGGTAAAATATGCGTTATACCACTTGAAAAAAATAGCATCTTATTGGAAAATAGAGGAGCTGGACGAATTACTCCTCCAGATTTTTACATTACAACTCAATATACGCAGAGGGACGGCCCAGTCCATGGATATGGAGCAGCTCATCTGTTTGTATTGCAGCAATAAAGGCAGGGTTTAAATTGCAGGACGAAGAAAAAGCACGTAAAGAACGAATGAAAGAATACCGCCGCCGCTATCGGGAAAAACACGGCATCAAAGAACACCCCAACCGGCTGAAAAAAATAGCCGCTGTAATCATTGGCATCTGCATTGCCGCATCGGGCAGTTTTTTTGCAGCCCAGAGCAAAGCCGCGTCGATGGTGACACTCGAAGGAAAGCCGGTTACGGAAATGACCGAAGAAGATGTGCGGGAATTTCTCGATAAACGCGAAGGTGACCTGCAGAAACAATCGGTGCATTTTACCGCCGATGATGTCGATGAAACGCTGCCCCTTGGAAAAGTCGATGCCCATTTTGACCGGCAGCGTATCAACGATGCGCTGTTCCTCGTCGGCCGCACCGGTTCGCCAGTCAGACGGGTTGCTGATGTCATTTCTATTCTGCGCTTTGGCCGGGATGTTCCTCTGTCCATAGCCGTCGATGAAGAGAAACTCGCATCGTACATCGGCGACATGCACGACCGGTACGATCAGGAACCGCGCAACGCCCATGCCCGGCCTGACGAAAGCGGTGTTACCATCCAGAAAGAACGGGACCAGATTACCATCGATTCGGAAGCCCTGCAGTCGGCTGTCCTCGACGAATTGGGCGACGGCAGGACTGATACGGTAGAAGTACCGGTCACGGCCCGTAAAGAAGCGCAGATTAAAGAAAAGGACCTCAAGAGTATCGATACTGTCCTTTCCTATTATACGACCCACTTCGATGGGAAAAATGATAACCGCGATGATAACATCCGCATCGCCCAGAAAGCGCTGAACGATACGCTCGTCCCGGCCGGGAAAGATTGTTCCTTCAATAAGACTGTTGGCAAACGGACGAGAGAAAAAGGATATAAAGATGCCCCTGTCTATTTCGACAATAAAGTCGTCCTCGATGCCGGCGGCGGTGTCTGTCAGGTCAGCACGACCTTATTCAACGCGGCTCTTAGGGCCGGCATGATCATTGCCAGCCGTTCGCCCCACTACGCCCCGGCAGGGTATGTGCCCGTCGGCATGGACGCTACCGTAGCCGACGATTCACTGGATTTTGCTTTTACCAATCCCTTTACCCGCCCTGTGTATATTTACACGGAAATGGGCGACGCATCCGTAACCGTCTATATCCTTGGCAATCACGCCGACACGTGCAACGTGACCTTTAACACCGTATCCCAGAAAACCCTGCCTCATCGCGTCGTACGTCGTCATGATGACAAAGTGACGGAAGATAAACGGGACCAGGAAGGCTACGACGGACATGATATTACCATCCGTCGTACCGTCAACTATACGGACGGGGATCATTATACCGATACGATTGTATCCCACTATGACCCTAATACGGAAATCATCCTCACGCCGGGCGATTCTTCAGAAGAAGTCGTGCAGACGACTAATCTCGACGGAGAACAGCCTCAGGACGCCATGATCAACGCTCCCCATGACCCGACGCAGATCCCTGAACCGGCCGTTTCTGAAACGGATAGCGGTGACGGGGCCGATGGCAGTGACAGTGAAGCGGCTGACGACGAGTAAGCCCGGTAGAGATACATCACATAGAAAGGAAACCTTATGAAAATTTGGCACATTCTCCCGAAAAAAGAATTTTCTATCCCTGTCGATAAGGACCACTATGTCCTGGTCCATGAGATTTGTGCAGAAGACCCGGGCCCACGCTGGCATGTCCGCACGAAATCGGACTGGAAGGTAACTGATGCAGACGTGTTGAAACAGGCTGTCTGCCAGGCGTTGCAGCTGCCGGGAGAAGTGACGCTGGAAAATGAGGTGGAATTTATACGCCACGGCGGCGATATTCCTCTCAGCCAGACGGAAGCGGAGTGGAATAGTGCAGTCCAGGTCAGTTGTGATGATATGGATGGGTACGGTATTCCTCACGAAGATATATATGATGTCAACGACGACGAAGACTGGCTCAAAGATGATCCGGAATACCAGAAAGCCTGTGCGGCTGCTGCAGGAAATGGCAAAGAAAACAGCAGTACGAAGCACAGCAGTAAAAAGGGAAGCACCAGTCCGGCCCAAAGCGACAGCCGCGTCTGGCTGGGAAAATATGTCGATGGCGAGGTTACGCCCATCAATGATGTCCTGGGAGAAGAACGGCCCGATGTCATTTTCCGGGGCAAACTGGTGCGGGTAGAGTTCCGGGAAACGAAGACGAAACGCATTATCCTGAACTTCCAGATGGCCGATAAGACCAATGGTATTTCCGCCCAGAAATTCCTCGACATCGGCGGCAGCAGCAACAGCAAGTACCGCCGGCGCAATACGATTACCGCAGAAGAACTGGAGGCCCTGAAGGGCAACATGAAAGAAGGCGCCTGGGTCCGCGTCCATGGCGATGTCAAATACAGCGATTATCTCAACGACTATGTCCTCAACGTGGACAGCATCATGCCTTCCAAAGGCGGTGCGGTCGAACGGGAAGATACCAATCCGACGCCGCGGGTGGAACTGCACCTGCATACGGTCATGAGCGATATGGATGCCCTGATTACGGTCAAGCAGCTCATCAGGACCGTCAAAAAATGGCATCATCCGGCCATTGCCGTCACCGACCACGGCGTCGTCCAGTCCTTTCCCCTGCTGCAGGAAATTTCGACGGATAAGACGAATAATGTCAAAGTCATCTATGGGATGGAAGGATACCTGTTCGATACGAAAGTAGATGAATCGTATCACATCGTCATCCTGGCCAAAAACCAGATAGGCATCCGCAATTTATACAAACTGGTCAGCATTTCCCACCTGAAATATATCTACCGCGGGCGGCCACGTATCCCCCGGGCGGTGCTCAACGAATACCGCGAAGGTCTGATTCTGGGGTCGGCCTGTGAAGCAGGGGAGCTGGTCCGCTCGATGGTGCAGAAAAACCTGCCCTATGAAGAACTGCTGAAGATAGCCTCGTATTATGATTATCTGGAAATCCAGCCCCTGACCAATAACCAGTTCCTCGTCCGGGAAGGGCTGGTACAAGATGAAGAAGGGCTGCGCAATATCAACCGCACTATCATCCGCCTGGCCGATGAGCTGGGCAAAATGACCGTAGCGACCTGCGACGCTCATTTCCTCAATCCTGAAGACAAGATATACCGGGAAATCCTCATGACCGGCAAGGGCTTTAAAGATGCCCAGTATCAGCCGGACCTGTATTTCCGGACGACCGATGAAATGCTGCAGGAATTCTCCTACCTGGGTGAAGACCGGGCCCGGGAAGTAGTCATCACTAATCCCAACAAGATTAACGACATGATCGACCATGTCCGGCCTGTGCCCAAAGAAACACTATATTTCCCGCAGATTGCCGGCTCTTCGGAAGCACTGAAAAAGATGTGCTATGACAAGGCTCATGAAATCTATGGCGATCCTCTTCCCCAAATCGTAGAAGACCGTCTGACTGAGGAATTCACATCCATCCTGGGCCATGGGTTCGGCGTCTTGTATTACATTGCCCACAAGCTGGTCAAGCATTCCAATGATGATGGCTACCTGGTCGGCTCCCGTGGATCCGTCGGCTCGTCCTTTGTCGCGACTATGTCGGATATTACGGAAGTCAATCCGCTGCCACCTCATTATGTGTGCCCTGAATGTCAGTACAGTGAGTTTTTTACCCACGGCGAATATGGCGGCGGCTTCGATCTGCCCGACAAGAAATGCCCGAAGTGCGGGGCGGATCTGAAAAAGAACGGCCATAATATCCCCTTTGCCATATTCCTTGGTTTTGACGGAGACAAAGTACCGGATATCGACTTGAACTTCTCCGGTGAATACCATCCCAAAGCCCATAAATACACGGAAGAACTTTTTGGTAAAGATAACGTATTCCGGGCTGGTACGACCGGCGTCGTCCAGGACAAGACGGCCTATGGATATGTCATGAAATGGGCCGATGCCCGCGGTATTAAAGTCAACGACGCTTATGTCAACAGCCTCGTCGCCGGCTGTACGGGTGTAAAGAATACGACGGGACAGCACCCCGGCGGCGTCATGGTCATTCCCCGCGACATGGATGTCCATCATTTTACGCCTGTACAGTATCCGGCCAACAAAAAGGATTCGGGCATCATTACGACCCACTTCGATTATCATTCTATCGAAGGCCGTCTGGTCAAGCTGGATATTCTCGGCCACGATGATCCGACGGTCATCCGCATGCTGGAAGATCTGACTGGCATCAAGGCGACGACCATCCCCTTCGATGATCCGGCGACGATGAGCCTGTTTAGTTCGACGAAGGCCTTGGGACTGACGCCGGAAGAACTGGGCTCCCAGGTCGGAAGTCTGGGAATCCCCGAATTCGGTACGCCTTTCGTCCGCCAGATGCTGGTCGATACGAAACCGAAAACCTTTTCCGAACTGGTCCGTATTTCCGGATTTTCCCATGGGACAGACGTCTGGCTGAACAATGCCCAGGACCTGATCCGCGATAAAGTTGTACCGCTGAAAGAAGCCGTCTCTACCCGTGACGACATCATGAACTATCTCATCCAGCATGGCATCAAGCCCAAGACGAGCTTCAAGGTCATGGAAAACGTCCGTAAAGGCAAGGGTATTGACAAACTGAACAAGGCCGGGCAGAAGACGACTGATTATGAAGGGGAACTGAAAGCGGGGAACATTCCACAGTGGTTCATCGACTCGTGCCATAAGATCGGCTACCTGTTCCCCCGGGCCCACGCCGTTGCCTATGTCATGATGGCCTTCCGCATTGCCTGGTATAAGATCAACTATCCCCTGGCGTATTATGCGGCATTCTTTACGATCCGCGCCAAGGCCTTCAAATTATCGGCCATGATCCATGGGCTGGATACGCAGGTGAAGGTCATGAAGGAAATCAAGGCTCAGGGTAAGAGCGCGTCCAAAATAGACCAGGATCTGTATTCGGCTCTGGAACTGGCGAAAGAAATGAGCCTTCGCGGCTATTCCTTCATGAACGTCGATATCAAACGGTCGGCAGCGACGAAATTTACCGTCTGCGATGGGAAAATCCTGCCGCCATTCACGGCTATTGACGGACTGGGTGCCAACGTTGCCGAACAGATTGTGGCGGCCCGCGAGGAACGGCCTTTTACATCCAAAGCGGATTTGAAGATCCGCGGGAAAGTGTCCAAGTCCCTTGTTGATGCTATGACGGCCGAAGGATGCTTGGACGATTTGCCCGAAGATGAACAACTCGATTTATTTGCCATGTAAGAGGTATCGACAGAGCGGCCGTTCTGCTTTATAATAAGGTAGAGTATTTACTATGCTAAAGTATGAAAGCGGCAAGCGAGGTGTCATCATGGCTGTCAATGAAAAATTAAGGGATCATCTTCATGACCAGCTTTTCCAGGCAATCCTGGAACTCCAGTCAATCGATGAATGTTATGAGTTTTTTGAAGATTTGTGTACCATCCAGGAGATGAAAGCCATTTCATCCCGTCTGGAAGTAGCCCGGATGCTGAAGGCTGGTGATATTTATGAAGATATCGTCAAAAAGACCGGGGCCAGTACGGCAACGATCAGCCGTATCAAGCGGTGCCTGAATTATGGCAGTGGCGGATACAGCAAGATTCTCGAACGGATGGCAAAAAAGAATCCCGATTTACTGAAATTGAGCAGTGGGAAAAAATAAGAACAACCTTTCGTTTTAACATATTGCAAAAATCCGCTGATTAGTATATGATGAGACAGGTTCTATGTAATGTTTCCTATGTAAAACGGATTGGAGTGGATGGAATGAGTTTCATCAAGGAATTCAAAGAATTTGCTATGCGCGGCAATGTCATGGATATGGCTGTCGGCGTCGTAGTCGGCGGTGCCTTTGGCAAGATTGTCACGTCATTAGTTAATAATATCATCATGCCACCTATCGGCGTTCTCCTGGGAGGTATTGATTTTTCCGATTTCTTTATTCCCCTCAGTACACAGCACGTTGGAAGTCTGGCAGAAGCAAAGGCGGCTGGTATTCCCGTCATTGCCTATGGTGCTTTCCTGAATACGGTACTGGAATTTCTCATCATTGCTTTTTCTATTTTTATCGTCATCCGTCAGCTGAACCGTCTGCTGCCCAAACCGGAACCGGTAGCGGAACCCCGCCTGTGCCCGTATTGCCGTCAGCCCATTGCAGACGATGCGACACGGTGTCCCCATTGTACGAGTGAATTGCCTGAAAAATAGGGCGATGCCGGAATGTAACGGTATGATGAAGCGGGCCTGCCTTATGTGTGGCAGGTCCGTTTAGTTTGTTTTCCGGAGTGTGATGGACTTGAAAACCAAGTTTGGCGTCACTATTTTTTCGAATGGTGATATGAACATAGTGAAAGAATCGCTGCAGGAAGATCTGTGGAGAGATTATCAGTTCTTTTGTAAAAAAGCAGACGGGCACCGTCATAAGCGGAGTCCGAAGGCCAATCTGCTGGTGCGGCGGTATGAACGGACGGCCGTCATCACGTTGTTCACCTTTTTTTCGGCTGTCCTGGACAGTTGGCGTATCCGGCAGGGCACGGCCGGATCGGTCGTATCTCTGACAGCAGCCTGTCAGGCTTTTTTGGAAGACTGCCGGAAGTGGAGTGGGAAGCAGGCTGATTTCAGCCATTTATTGGCCATTCTTGGGCGGTACGACCAGAACCGGCAGGCTTTGCTGGAAACTGTCTCAGAGGAAAGCCGTTGTGATATCGAAAAGAGTATGTGTGCCTTCCTCGATTTTATGGAAAGACAGACGGATCTGCGCCGCTTTCCCGAGGCCGCATCAGGGACAGAAGGTCTGATGAACCATCTCATAGGCAGTATATGAGATCAGGGGATGCCGGGAAAGGGAAATTCCCTTACTGTCAGTCAGAAGATAAGAATCTGGCTGGCAGTTTTTTTGTGAGGAACAGACGATGTATATTGCACTTGTACCTTTAATTTGCTATACTATAGGCAATTAGTTGATTAAATCAACTAAAAGAAAGGAAGTCGTGCTGTATGGATTATCTTAAAGCCAGTCATGATTTTGGCATCATAAACCGGCGTTCCCAGGCCTATGTGACGGAAATCTGCAAACCCTGGAATCTGTCCTATTCCGAGTACATCATCCTCATGAGTCTGTATACACGCAGTGGATGTCAGCAGAATGAATTAGGCAAAGCCATCAAAGCGGATAAGGCACTGGTCGCCCGCTGCGTCAAGACTTTGGAAGAGAAGGGGTTCCTCTTCCGTAATCAGAGTGAGCAGGACCGGCGGGTTAAATATATTTATCTCACAGAAAAAGCCTGGTCCTTACAGGGAACGATGGAAAATATCTTGAAAAAATGGGTAGAAGCGCTGGTGCAGGGTATTGATGAACATGCGTTGGACAAGGCCCTGGACATTATGCATGCCGTTGCGGAAAATGCGGCACATGCCGATATCCCGGCACTTGGCCCGGTAAAGGAGATAAAATTATGAAGAAAAATGGAACGTATACGGCACTGGCCCTGCTGGTCGTGCTGGCACTGGCCCTGTCGGGATGCGGCCAGAAGACGGAACAACCAGAACAGGCCCAGCTGGTCAAGGTCATCCGCGCCGGCAGTGATACGGCTGGCAGTACGGCCGGAACTTATTCCGGTACGGTCAAAGGCCGGTATCAGAGCAACCTGTCTTTCCAGGCAGGCGGCAGGATTACGGCGCGGAACGTGCAGCTCGGTTCCCAGGTTCATGCCGGCGATGTCCTCATGACGGTCAATCCCAGGGATATTGCCCAGGCCGTCAATCAGACACAGGCCCAGGTAGACGCCGCGGCCGCCCAGCTGCAGCTGGCCCAGTCGAATCTGGCCCGTTATCAGCAGCTGTACCAGGTCGATGCCATCAGTGCCTCCGTACTCGATCAGTACCAGACGGCGTATGACCAGGCTGCCGCCCAGTATAATCAGGCCCTGGCAGCCCGGCAGGCCCAGGAAAACCAGTTGTCCTACACGCAGCTCACCGCCGATGCCGACGGCGTTATTTCTTCTGTCTCTGCAGAAGTCGGACAGGTCGTAGCAGCCGGTCAGACCGTCGTCACCCTGGTCCACTCTGGAGATTTGGAAGTCAAAGTTAACGTGCCGGAAAACAAGCTGGCCGATTTTCCCGTTGGCCGGACCGTATCCGTGTCCTTCT
>NZ_ONTA01000205.1:0-5141 GCF_900320625.1 Megasphaera sp. DJF_B143 | reverse complement strand
AGGATGAGGTCTGCTGTCTTTACGACACCGTAATCGCTGGATTTCAGGCTCATATCGTAATTGGCCCCATATCCCCAGTAGGAATCAGTACAATACATGCAGTGGTCGCGCCGTTCCTTGTTGACGCGGTTGCGGATTTTCATGGCCGTATCGGCATCGACGTGTTCGCGCAGCATGATGCGCTGCACAGCCCAGTCCGGATCAGAAGAAATAAATACATTAAATGTATTGGGACGCTTGCGCAGGATATAGTTTGCCAGCCGCCCGACGATAACGCAGGATTTGCCGTTGGTTAGTTCCCGGATGACATCGGATTCATCATTAAACATCTCCTGCCGCTTCGACTCATACCCTGTCGAATAATGGACGTAATCATCGTAGACTTTAGCCAGGAGCGGACCGAGATGCTGGTCTTTTTCCTTGCGCCAGGCTTCGAATGTCTGGGGATGTTCTTTCCGTGTCATATTGAGAATAGCCGTGTCATAGTAAGGCACGCCCAGCTTGCGGGCTACGAGTTTGCCTATATTGCGGCCACCACTGCCAAATTCCCGGGAAATAGTGATGACCAGCGGGCATTCTGCATTTTCCCGTATCCACGCCGGATGATTCTTACGCCCTTCGATTTCACCGACCGCATGATGGCGGAACAGGAGATGTTCGATAGGCCCTGCCATGGTGCAGCCCAGAAGGATGAGAACCAGACCGATGACAGCATTCATTGTAATCGGTTCCGACAGAATAATCGCCGACAGGATCAACGCGATGACTGGTTTAATGAAGAAGGCAAAAGATGCATTAGAAGGGCCAGTCAGTTCAATTGCTTTCATGAAGCACAGGTACCCGAAACCGGTAACGACGAGGGAGCAATAAATGAGCGGCCAGATAGTACTGGAATTGATGCCGCCCAGGATAGGATCGCCGTGAAACAGGAGGATAAAGAACAGGAAAAAGCAGCCCAGAAGGAAACTGAAGGCATTTTCTACATTGCCGCCCAATTTGGCAATACGCAGCTTACCAAGTGTCGTATAGAGGGCAAAGGAAACAGCTGCCGCAGCCGAAACGAGCAGCCCAAAATTGCCGCTTTCGATAATGGCTACGGGATTGGCCACGATAATCAGACCGACGATACTCAGGACCAGGGTAATTGCCTTTTTGCGGGTAAATGCTTCATGAATGATAAAATACGAAAAAATCATGACAAAGACAGGATTACTGGAAAAGACGATAGCCGCAAGGCCGGCATTGGCCATATTGACCCCAATCTGGAACAAAATCATGCTGAAACAGATATTGACCAGCCCCAGCACAGCCAGATAAGCTATATCAGAACGATTCAGATGGATATGGCGCTTCTTCATATCCCGCAGTGCCAGAGGCATCAACAGCAGACCACCGACGAGAAAACGAAGAAAGGTCAATTGAAAGGGAGTAAAAGCAGTGCCAGCGATTTTCAACGAGATTTCCATGGTCCCGAAGGCAATTGCTGTCAGCACAATACAGATTGTGCCTAATTTAGATGACATAGAAAAGCCTCCTCTTCATACATTACTGCTTTTAAATGAAATGATACATCAAACCATCAAAGCAAATCTCATTATATACCCGCTCGATAAGCGTTGCAATATAAAAAGGTGCTACACTTTTCCATCCCATTCTTTTGTTTTTTTATACTTCCCGGTGTTCACTACACCATCTATTCAGACAGGCTGGCAGCAAGCCGCTTCCGTCTCGGCGTATCGTTGAGGACGTATAATAAGCCTTCTTTCGTCGCATTCAGAACGAGAGATTCAGGAAAACAAGCGTCTTTCAAAAAGGCGTCCGACCGCTGCAAATCTCCGACATCGAGCCATATATGCGCGTCACTGCCGGCAATGACAGGAACCTGATACTGCTGACAATATTTCAGCAGCACAGGAATATTTTTTTCTGCACCGGTACGCCCGTTACGTGGCGAAGCAGAACTATTATTGATTTCCATGGCAATATGTTCGTGGGAAGCCGCCTCTACGAGTCTTTCATAATCGACAGGAAAGCGGTCATCGTCAGGATGCCCCAGAATTTTAACATAGGGATTTTTCATAGCCTCGATAAGTGCCGATGTGTTCTCCTCTACCGATCCGGACTGGATGCAGTCTTTATGGAGACTGGCAATGATGTAATCGACTTTCTGCAATATGCGTTCTTCCATATCGACACGTCCATCATAATCAATAATATTTAGTTCCATTCCTGTAAAGACGTGCAGTCCATCGATGATGTCAGGGATTACTTTAAAATTGGTAAAAAAGATAGGCTGCGGCGCACCGGGCATGGAACTGGAATGTTCTGATACCCCCAGACCCCAGAGGCCCCGTTTCCTGGCCGCAGCAATATTATCCGTAAAGGAACCATAGGCGTGGCCACTGGCCAGCGTATGGGTATGCAGATCAAATAAATAATTCATATGCTTTCCTCTTTTCACGCCGTAAATACGAGCCGTACCGATTCACCGGGGGAAAATACTTCTCCCGACCGGGCAAAAACTTGGAATTCTTCTTTACCACAGGTGACGGCGTAGTGTATTTCCCTGCCGTGAAACTGCCGGTTCGTTATGGTCGCTTCCAGTCCCGGCCCATCATAGGTGATATGGAATTGTTCCGGCCGGACGGGATAGAGACCTTTTTCTTTTAAAGGACAGGCAACACCCGTATCAGGATATACGAAAGGATGTCCCGCCACATGAAAATCACTCCCCTGCCAGGTGCCATGAAGGAGATTACATTTGCTGACGAAGGTAGCGACGAATTCGCTTTCCGGGTGAGTATAAATTTCTTCCGGTGTTCCCAGTTGTTCGATGACGCCGTAACGCATGACCAGAATGCGGTCTGCCATGGCCAGGGCTTCGCTCTGATCGTGCGTGACGTATATGATAATGGCGCCCGTACGGCGGTGTATGTCCTGGATTTCTTTGCGCATATTGATTTTAAGTTCGGCATCGAGAGCACTCAGAGGTTCATCCATAAGCAGGATGGACGGCTTGCTGACGATAGCCCGGGCCAGGGATACGCGCTGGCGCTGGCCGCCGGACAGTTCCCCGGGATAGCGGTCGGCCAATGCATCGAGTCCCATATCATGGATGGCCTGGGCGACAGCGGCTTCTTTTTTCTCTGCCGGCCAGCCTGTTTTTTTACGGCTCTTCAGGGGAAATTCCACATGTTCCCGCACAGTCATGTGTGGCCACAGGGCAAAGGACTGGAACACCATGCCAAGGTCTCTGTTTTCAATGGGAACCATGACTGATGAATCAGAATAGACCGTGCCATCGAGGCGTACTGTGCCAGAGGTAGGTTTCAGGAAGCCGCCGATAATCCGCAGCAATGTCGTCTTGCCACAACCGGACGGGCCGAGGATAGCAAGGAATTCTGACGGTCTGATAACCAGATTAATATCATTAAGCACTGGCGTGCTGCCGAATTTCTGTTTTATGTGTTCGAGATGCAAGCTCATACACGTTTTTCTCCTTCTTTTTTAAAGATGTAGCCCAGGCCAGCATATATCCGCCAAGGAGCAGTAATACGACGACGGTGGACATGGCCGCCGACAGGCTGTAATCGCCGGCCTGCTGAAAACTGAAAATCGTAAGGCCGATGGTCTTTGTACCGGCACTGGCCAGAATAGACGATAAGGTTAGTTCGGTCAGGGACAGGCCGAATATGAGAAACGAACCGGAAAGGACAGGCCGCATCAGCAGGGGCACCAGCACATAGCGCCAGACTGACAGCATAGAACCGCCGCTGGCACGGACAGCATCCTCCAGTTCGGGATTAATGGCATTCAGTGCAGTCTTACTGCTCTTTATCTGAAGAATCAGGTAACGCGTGATGTACGCAAACAGCAGGATGTAGATTGTCCCATAGAGCTGGGGCCGGACCCCGGGGAGCGGTTCCGTCCACTGGAAAATCATGGCCAGAGCCAGGACAATGCCCGGCAGTGCATAGGTCAGGGCTGCGCATTTTTCAGCAATTGCAGCGGCCAGACTATGGCAACGCACTTGACGGAATGCCAGGACCGTACCGATCACGATGCATACCAGACAGGTGACCAGTGCCAGAATCAGGCTGTTGCGGACAGCCGTAAGAACGCCCGTATTGGTAAAGACAAAGGAAAAATTACGCAACGATATATTACTATAGGTCACGGCAAGGCCATAATTTTTCAAGAACGCGTTGAGAATCATATCAGCTAATGGAACGAAGTTGAGAAGGCTGAGCAGCCCCGTGACACCCCACTCCAAAATCTTTCGTCTGCTGCCGTTCAGGATGATGCGGGGCTGGAAATCTTCTTTGATGGATTCCATGGCGCTGCGGCTATGGACAAAGCAGCTTTCCAACAGTGTCCCGCCAATGGCGATACACGACAACAGGACAGACAACGCGGCTGCCATGGGAAATGCATCGGGTCCGAAACTGATGGCCTTTTCGTAGATGTACGTACTGAGTACGGGAATCCCCGATGAAATGCCCAGAAAGGCCGGCACGGCAAAGTTATCAATAGCAGCCAGGAATGCCAACAGGCTGCCACTGGCGATAGCTGGCCAGACTTCCCGCAGGTCAATGCGCCATATAGTCTGCCAGATAGTAAAGCCGCAGGCACGGGAGGCCCATTCCATCTCTGCAGGTATCTTGCGCAGCATGTGGACGACGCTGAGGTAGACAACAGGAATATTGATGAACCCCAGGACAACCCATATGCCGGTCAGACTGTATAAATCGAGCGGGGCAAGCCCCAGTGATGTCACAAACGTATTAATATGGCCTTGCTTCAGCAAAAGGCCTGACCAGGACAGCGTCACGATATAAGACGGGATAATGAACGGCATGAGAATGAGCAGTTACAGCAACTTTTTGTAACGGATATTGGTATAGGCTGACACAAAAGCAAGGAAACTGCCCACAAAGGCAGCCATAATCGTCGACGCAATGGAAATGATCAATGTATTTTTTATGGCTTCCCACGTCCGCTGGTCATGGAACAAGGTAATAAAATTGGCCAGACTATAGCCATCTGCGCCATGAAAACTCATGACGCAGAGGCGCAGGACCGGGGCCACAAAGACAAAACACAGAAGGCTGTAGAACACCAGTCGTACTATCGGCCGCTGT
>NZ_ONTA01000171.1:0-2982 GCF_900320625.1 Megasphaera sp. DJF_B143 | reverse complement strand
CCGCCAAGGACAGCCCGTCGATGGGTGGCGTGTTTAAGATGGCTGGCCAATATGAAGGTGACAAGTTCATACCTAAAATCAAGATGAGCGATAATGCTGAAAAAATTTCCAATCCGGGCCGCAAGAATGTACTGCGCATTTACGATAAAACGACGGGCAAGATGAAGGCCGATATCATCATTCTCGAAGGAGAAACGATTGATCCGTCCAAAGATCTGCGCCTTTCCAGTGATAAGACGCCCTGGCGCTCCCGTATCATTCCGGCTGGTTCCTTTACGGTAAGAACGATGCTGCAGCCGGTGTTCGTCAAAGGCGAACTCGTCTATACGCCGCCGACGCTGAAGGATATCATGGCATATGCAGACCAGGAAATTGATACTTTGTGGCCGGAATACAAGCGACTTGTCAATCCGGAAACCATGTGGGTACAGCGCAGCACGCGCCTCTCTGAACTGCGTCATCAGATTCTGACAGAAGAAGCTGCTCATTTTCAATAATTAGAATCTGGTTCAAAAGCGTACAAACGGGGATAAAATCTCTCTTTGTATGCTTTTTTTTCTCCTATCCCCTGTGATATAATAAATACGATTCTAATTTCTTTACCGGTGAGGTGATCATCAAATGTGGGGAACAATTATCGGTGATATAGCCGGTTCTGTTTATGAAATGCCCGTAGATGGGGCTGCTTCCATCAAGACAAAAGACTTCCCGTTCTGGGGAACAGGCTGCCGGTTTACCGATGACACGGTGACAACGGTGGCGGTCGGACAGGCACTGATGGAAAGCCGGATGAAAGGACAGGCGGTTACGCCTCTCCTCTGTCGGTATCTCCGCTATTGGTGCCGCCGGTTTCCCGGCGTCGGGTACGGGCCGCGTTTTATCCATTGGTATGAAAGTGATGACATGGGGCCTTATGGAAGCTGGGCCAATGGAGCCGCTATGCGCGTCGCTCCGGCAGGATGGCTGGCAGATACTCTGGCAGAAGCACAATATCTGGCAGAACTGTCGGCCGTAGTTACGCATAATACGGAAGAAGCTATCCAGGGGGCTGTGGCTGTTTCGTCGGCGATTTATCTGGCCCGTGCGGGCATCCGGCGCGATGACATACGTGTGTATCTCCAAGACCACTTTTATCCACTGGACCGCAGCCTCAATGAGATACGCCGGGATTATGGGTTTACTTCGCGGACATCCCGGAGCGTACCCGAAGCCATCGAAGCATTTCTCGAAAGCAGTGATTATGAAGATGCCGTCCGCAATGCTATTTCCCTCGGGGGAGATACGGATACACAGGCCGCCATAGCCGGCAGTATGGCCGAAGCATATTATGGCATACCGGAAAGGATGTGCCAGAAAGCGACATCCTATTTGCCAGCAGACATTCATCAACAGGTTGAGCGGCTGTATGCCTATATACATAACAGAAAGAGGGGGCTATCATGATAGAACCAGAAATGAAAGAACGATATGAAAAATTACGCGCTATATTAAAAGAAATGGGAAGCGTCGTCATCGGCTTTTCCGGCGGCGTAGACAGTACATTTTTGTCCTATACGGCGCACGATGTATTGGGGGACCAGGCCCTCGCTGTAACCGCCGTTTCACCGACGCTGCCGGAAAGCGAAGAACGGGATGCCCGTGATATGGCTGCCAGCATTGGTATCCGTCATCTCGTCGTCCATTCGACGGAATTTTCTGATCCGGAGTTTGTAAAAAATCCTAAGAACCGCTGCTATATCTGCAAGAAAATCCGTTTTACTGCATTGGTAAATCTGGCAAAACAGGAGGGCTTTCACTGGGTTGTTGATGGAGGGAATGTCGATGACCTGGGCGATTTCCGGCCGGGGATGAAAGCTCTGGAAGAAATGGCTGATGCCGTCCGCAGTCCGATGATAGAAGCGGGAATTACCAAAGCCGATATCCGGGCACTTTCGCAGGAACTGGGCCTCAGGACCTGGAATAAACAGAGTGCCGCCTGCCTGGCCAGCCGCATTCCTTATGGTGTGGAACTGACACCGCAGCGCCTTTCCATGATTGATAAAGCAGAACAATACATTGCGCCCTATATCACAGGGTCGCTGCGCGTCCGCTATCACGGCGATGTAGCACGCATCGAGGTGAGAGAAGATGAAATCCCGGCTATCCTGGCTCACCGCAAGGATATCGTACAGGCTTTGCGCCGTTGTGGATTTACCTATGTGTCGCTCGATCTGGGCGGTTACGAAATGGGAAGTCTCAATGAAGTAATTGAAACAGATGAGGAAGATAAATGAAAGTAACGAAACAAATCAAACAGGAAATGCTGCAGCGGTTTCAAGATCAATATGGCATCATGAAACCGGCTCTCCATTATACGTCGCCCTTTGAACTGATGATAGCCGTCATCCTGTCAGCCCAGTGTACGGATGAACGGGTCAATAAAGTAACAGCAGAAATGTTTCCTGCATACAATACGCCAGAAAAAATACTGACACTGGGACTTGAAGGTCTGGAAGAAAAAATCCGTACCTGTGGGTTGTATCACAGCAAGGCAAAAAATATTCTGGCTAATTGTGCCATTCTTTGTGAACAATATCATGGAGAGGTACCGCACACATTTGATGAACTGGTCAAACTTCCCGGCGTGGGCCGCAAGACGGCCAACGTACTGGTAAGCATTTTATACGATACGCCGGCCATCGCCGTTGATACCCATGTATTCCGCGTGGCGAACCGGCTTCAGTTGGCCATTGGCAGTACGCCCCTTGAAGTGGAAAAAGGGCTTCAGAGGGCCATTCCCAAAGAGTGGTGGAGCCGGGCCCATCACTGGCTTATCTGGCATGGACGCCGTGTCTGCAAGGCGAGGAAACCACTTTGTGACCAGTGTTTCCTCCAAGATCTGTGCCCGGGAAAGGAACAGGGTAAATAAGATGGACCGGGGACAGGCTATGGACCAGACTTCTTTCAGACACAGCGATTATGAAGGAGCGGGAACATGAACAT
>NZ_ONTA01000170.1:0-8295 GCF_900320625.1 Megasphaera sp. DJF_B143 | reverse complement strand
GTAAAATAAAAGATGTAGAAAAACGTTTATCGTAAAGGAGGTGCCTGAAGCCGTGTACAATACTAACGTATCGGTTCCACCGCCAAATACAAAAAGTGCAGAAGACTACATGCGAATGATCAAGATCAATCCATTTTCCCTGCAGCACATTCCCAATCCTACAGAAGAAATGAAATTGACCGCTCTGCGCGAAAACGGACTGGTTCTGGAGTTTATTGACAATCCGACAAAAGAAATGAAACTGACTGCTTTAAAAAATACAGCAAAAGCCATCCAGTTCATTCCCAATGCCCCTAAAGAATTATTGAAACAAGCCGTTCACAAAAGCTGGACAAACCTGGCATACATCAAACATCCGCCGGAATGGCTCATCATGGAAGCCATCCAGCAGTCAGGATGGGCTATCCAGTATGCAGAAAACCCCAGTGAAGAATTGCAGCTCGCTGCCATACGGCAAAATTACGATGCCATCCGCTACATCAAACATCCGACGCCTCACGTCCAGGCAGCGGCGGCCGCCATTAACTACACCGCCCTGCGTTATATAGACAAACCTTCCTTCGAAGCGCAGTGCATTGCCATTGCCAATAATGAACAGGCAATCCGTTTATTTGTCGATACGGATAAAGAAACACTGCTTACATTTTTAAAAATCAATATTCTGGTCATCCGCTATCTGCCCCGCAACCGGCTCATCAGCAATGACGACCTGAAAAGTGTCCTGAAAGAAACATTATCCCAGGAAGATGTGCCGGAAAAATATGTACGGGATTTCATTGGCTGCCGGCGCATCGAAACAGACTATGGCTGGAGTCCGATCGATAAATTATTATTCGTCTACCAATATGGGAGCCGGAAAGCCAAACAGGTTACGGTCGATGAAAAATTAAAGATTCAATAAAAGATTCCCCACGTGCCACAGGAAAATCAGCTATTTCTTCTTTACCATTTGCTGGTCATCGTTTATTATTGTATTATTATATAATAGTAGTATTAAGATATAATTTTTATATCATATAATATTGTTTTATTAGATTTTTATTAGATTTTACAGAGATAGGATGGAATATTCATGAATTATAATGACACACTGCAAAGTGTAAAACTCGTTTTAGCCGCTCAGGCGGTTCCACTTCTCATCGGGGAAACAGGGATTGGCAAGACAGCCCTGGCTACGGATCTGGCGGCAGAAAACGGATGGACACTCATCGATATTGATGGCAATATTTTAAAGGAAGGCGAAATCGGCGGCCTGCCTACCGTCGAAAACCGTACGACCGTCTATGCCATTCATCACAAACTGAAAGAAATCGATGAAGCTCTGGCTGAAGGAAAAACAGTTCTCCTCTTCATCGACGAAATCAACCGCTGCGAACACGCCGTACAACAGGAACTGATGAACCTCATACTCAATCATGAAATCAATGGATACCACCTTGACGAAAGCGTACGTATCATCGCCGCCATGAACCCCACGGATACCTATGATTATCAGACTGTAGAAATGGATGATGCCCAGAAAAACCGTTTTGTCTGGCTGTATATGGAACCGGATTACATGCAGTGGCTGGACTGGGCTGCCACTAAGGGAATCGAACCGCGGGTCATGGAATTTATTTCCACCTTCCCCGACTATCTGTCACAGCGCAATGAAGACGATATCAATGCGACACCGCGCAGTTACGAACGGATTTCCGATATTTACCGTATTTATGCCAAACATCCTGAATCCTATACAAGGAACGTATTTTTCAATGTAATCCGCGGTAATGTAGGAAAGGTCATTGCCGAAGAATTCGTCAACTTCATCGAATCCGACGCCCAGCCGCTCGTGTCATACGCCGATGTGTTTTCCAGTCCGTCCATGACCGCAGAAACAATCAAAAAGATCGAGAACGAATCCCACACCCGGCTGTATCTGGCAGCCAAAAATATCCTGCGCCAGCTTGACAGCAAGCTCATAGAAGGTGCCATCGATCCCAATCAGGCAATCGAACGGCTGGTGACATTCCTGCACTATTATCCGGTCGATCTCATGATAGGCGTAATGAAAGATATCCGCAATAACACGAAAGAAGTCGGAAAATACGCCCTGAAGAATGACCATTTTATTGATGCTTATTTTAAAACCTATGAAGCAATCGGGTGATTGTATTGGATAAACAACTCCGTACCGAGGCCATACTCCTCGACCAAAAACTGAACCAATGGGCCGATAATGAAATGCGCCTTTCCGATAAGGCCTGCCGGGCAAAAGACTTACCGGCAGACTTTGTGCGGGAATTCTTCGAATTTGTCAGCAAAATCAGTTTGAAACTGCTCGATGACAAAGATAATTTCTATGGATACTTCTTTTTCCAGATGGGAAAAGAAATCCGCCTCAATATCGGTTCGGCTACGGCGACGAATTTCAAGGGAGCTAAATACGTCATGTATTTCAATCCCTTCATCTTCCTGCCTTTGACCATCGAACAGATGGGGAACTGTATACGCCACGAAATCCTGCACATTGTGTTCCAGCATCTGCAGCGGGCCAGAGATCTGCAGGACCATTACAGCAAGCTGGCCCTGAACCTGGCCATGGATATCGTCGTCAACACCTACCTGCGTCCCCTTCCCGATGATGCGGCAACACTCGACTGGGTCAATCTGCAGTACCATCTCTATCTTACGCCATTTGGTACACTGGAAGATTATGTACAGGAAATACAGGAAGCCATTGATAAGCGGGAAAAGACGACGACTATCACCGATGAAGATAACACGGCTGATACAGATATCCTGACCAAATTCGACCCTCTGCGCACTCATGATGTCTGGAATGAATCAGACACGATCGATGCCCAGCTTCTGGGACGATTCACAGAAAAATATGTCGATGCCGCAAGCCGGGGCAAATTGTCGGATCATATTGCCAATGCCATAGCCCAGATCAAGGACAGCAATCATACTCTTCCCTGGCACTTCTATTTAAAGAAACTCGCCGGTACGGTAGCCAGCGGCAATAAAAAAACGACGGCCCGCCGCAACCGCCGTCAGCCGGAACGACTGGACCTGCGGGGCCAGCTGCGCAACTATAAGGCAAAGATATATATTGCCCTCGATATCAGCGGCAGTATCAGTGATGATGAATTCAAACAGGCAATGGAAGAAGTCTTCCAGATTGTACGGGAATATAAGACAGAAATCATTATCATACAATGTGACGACCATATCCGCAAAGTGTACACAGTCCGGACCATCAAAGACCTGCAGGCCCGACCTGCCGGCCGTGGCGGCACCTGCTATGCACCGGTCATCGAATATGCCAACCGGCATAAAATAGACCTTCTCCTCTATTTCACCGATGGAAAAGGGGAAGACCGGCTGCGCACAGCTCCAGCAGGATATAAAATTCTGTGGCTTATCGGAGGCAATGGCGACGACCTGTCACTCGACAATCCCTATGGCATAGTCAAACGGCTTCATCCCCTGGAAGAAGAAAATTCGGCGGCAGAATTTTTCTTCGTTGAAAAAGGCGGATATTCCATGAATAATCAGGAAGAAATCAGTTTGAATTTCTAACTTCGGCAGGTTATACAGTATGTGAAATTTATCTCAATATGCGTATTCTGACATATATCATTTATAATACAATGTATTTTCGAACTTGTTCGTAAATGCATATTTTGAATGTATCAAGCAATTATGTATTCTATTTAGGAAATATTGAGGAATAAATATGAGTATTTGGTATAGAATTCCTTCATTTTTTACTTGCAAATCCATGTGAAAAAATGTACTATATACACATAGAGATTGTGAAATTTAGAACTCAGCTTTTTCATTCAAAAAGATAGTTCCCATCACAATCCCCAAGCAACAGGATATAAATAGTGTCTATGTGGCAGATATTACATCTACTAACAGATATACTATTTTATTTGTACTCAGAAAGGGTGGTTTTTCAATGAAAAATGTAGTCATCGTAAGTGCAGCTCGTACTCCTATCGGCAGTTTCAACGGCCAGTTCAAAGACGTAACGGCTGTTCAGCTCGGTATCACTGCTGTCAAAGCTGCTATCGAACGCGCTAAAGTTCCTGTAGATCAGATTGATGAAGTTATCATGGGCCATGTTCTGACAGCCGGCTGCGGCGAAAACACAGCCCGCCAGGTTGCTCTTCATTCCGGTATTCCTCAGGAAGTTCCTGCATTTACTATCAATAAACTGTGCGGGTCCGGCCTTCGTGCTGTATCCCTCGGCGCTCAGCAGATTGAACTCGGCGACGCTGACTGCGTAGTTGTCGGCGGCATGGAATCCATGTCCAATGCTCCGTATGTTGTTGCAAAAGCCCGCCGTGGCTATCGCATGGGCAATGGTCTTCTCGAAGATACGATGCTCCGTGACGGCCTGATTTGCACAGAAAACAACTATCACATGGGCGTAACTGCCGAAAACATCGCTTCCCGCTTTGGCATCACCCGTCAGCAGCAGGATGAATGCGCTTACACTTCTCAGATGCGCGCTGCCAAAGCTCAGGCTGAAGGCAAATTCGATGCTCAGATCGTTCCTGTAACGATTCACAACCGTAAAAAAGGCGATATCGTCATCACAAAAGACGAACATATCCGTCCGGATACTACGATGGAAGGCCTTGCTAAATTAAAACCGGCTTTCACAAAAGACGGCACAGTTACAGCTGGTAACGCTTCCGGTCTTAACGATGCTGCCAGCGCACTGGTTCTCATGAGCAAGAAAAAAGCCGAAGAACTCGGCATCAAACCGATTGCTGAAATCCTCGACTGGGCTTCCGCAGGTGTTGAACCGGCTATCATGGGTACTGGTCCTATCCCGGCTTGCCACAAACTGTTTGACAAAACCGGCCTCAAAATGGAAGACTTCGAACTGGTTGAACTGAACGAAGCTTTCGCAGCTCAGGCTGTATATTGCTGCCAGCAGCTCGGCGCTGACATGAGCAAAACAAATATCTATGGTTCCGGTATCTCCCTCGGTCACCCCGTAGGCTGCACTGGTGCCCGTATCCTTACGACTCTGCTCTATGCATTGGCAGAACCGGGCCGCAATGGTTCCCGTTATGGCCTCGCTTCCCTGTGCATCGGCGGTGGCCAGGGTACAGCCGTAGCAATTAAAATGTGCGACTAATTCCGACTAGATGGTCTTAAAAAAGACAGTCACTTTATAGTGGCTGTCTTTTTTTTGAAATTTTTTCAATAACACTGCCAAAAATACCCAGGCTATCGATTTTAAAAAATTATCATACTATTTTATTTTTTTATCGAAAAACCATTTAATTTTCATAGTAAACATGCTACAATGTACTAGCTATAAAAACGGGCTATATTTTTACCATACTATGACAAGGGAGACGGCCTGATACGACACGTCTCCGGCCCTAAGAAAGAAGGACTGATAATGAAAACTTCACGTCGTAAAATGTCTTTGGTTCAGCTGACCTTTGTAGCAGCGGCCAACATGCTCGGTGCCGGCATCATCATGCTGCCGACGAAACTTGCCGAAGTAGGCACGATTTCGATTATTTCCTGGATTATTACTTCTCTCGGCTCTTTAGCCCTGGCACTGACGTTCGCCCGATGTGGTATGTTCTCTACCAAGCCGGGTGGCATGGGAGGTTATGCTGAGTATCGGTTCGGATGTCTTGGACATTTCATGACAAGTTATTCCTATTCCGTCTCTATTGTCATTGCAAACGTAGCTATTGCTATTTCAGCCGTCGGTTATGGTGCTGGCTTCTTTGGCACTGAACTGACGCCGTTGCAGACATGTCTATATACTATAGCACTTCTTTGGATTGCTGCTGCACTTAACTTCAGCGGTTCACGTTACTCCGGCAAACTAAGCACGATAACTATCTGGGGAGCCATTATCCCTGTTCTGGGTATTTCCCTCATCGGCTGGTACTGGTTCGATCCCCAGCTGTGGGTCAGCTCATGGAATCCGAACCATTTTGGTCTGGGGGACGCTATTGGCAATTCTATCGCCCTCACGCTCTGGTCCTTCCTGGGATTTGAATCGGCAGCTGTCAATATGGATGCCGTAGAAAACCCGCAGCGTGCCGTCCCCATTGCGACCTTCGTCAGCACCGTTGCCGTTGCCATCATCTACGTAGCATCGACCAACGTCATTGCCGGTGTCGTTCCCAACAACGATATCCTCAATTCAAGTGCTCCGTTCGGCCTGGCTTTCGCCACCATGCTCGGTTCTACAGCAGGCAAAGCGGTCATGGGACTCATGGTCTTCTCCTGTGCTGGCTCTCTTCTTTCCTGGCAGTTTACGCTGGCCCGGGTCTTTACAACAAGTGCTCAGCGCGGTCTGTTCCCGAAGGTATTTGCCAAAGTTACCGATGCCGATGTTCCTCTTAAAGGCATGATGCTCATCCTGGTCATGCAGAGCTTTTTATCCCTCATGACCATCAGCCCGACTCTGGCCGAACAATTTGAAAACCTCGCAAACCTGGCTGTCGTTACTAACGTAATTCCTTATATTCTCTGTTCAGCAGCCCTCAAATCCATTCTCGATACGGAAGGGATTTCCAATACCCAGTGCAACCGGAATACGGCTTATTTCTTTGCCGGTGTTTCCATCATCTATTGTTTCTATGCTATGACGACACTGGATCTGCCCACCTTCCTCGGTGGCTGTACCGCTGTCTTCATTGGCTGGATGACTTATGTAGTGCGTTTCGTCATCATGAAACAGCCATTTATGCAGGAACAGCGTGCAAAAAGCTGAATATCTGTATGTATACAAAAAAGCTGTCCTACAAAGGACAGCTTTTTTGTATCTGTCTGTAATATATGATTGGCAATGAAATCAGTCCCTATGCCTGACTCCGGTGCAGCCTGTTCCAGATAAGTGGAATGAGATTGCTGCCAGCTACGGCAGCTATGATAGAAATAGTCTCTCCAGCAAGAGGAACAAGCAGCGTCAGAATACTATTTTCCGATAGCGGCGTATGACCTACGACGAACCGGATATACGGAGATGCCGGCATATTGAGGGCCAGCCAGGCCAGACTCATGCAAAGAATCCGTATGAGCTGAACGATACGGTCGCCCGTTTGGGGAAACCGTTCTTTTGCAGGGTAAAAGTATAGCGCGAACGAAGCCAGAACAAAAGCGATGAGCAGAAAAACGCAAAGCCCCAGGAGAATAAAGACGCCAATGAGCGGCCCATCCAGACTCGTCGTGTCCAGTACGGGAAAGAAGCACATCGTCATAAACGAAAGGGGGATAGGTAACGCATACAGCACCGGGTCGAAAAATTCCGACCAGGCATATTTCCTGCGCCGTTTTTTCCAGAAATCAAAGCCCCAGGCCAGCAGATTTTGTACAAGGATCGTTACAATCATCCAGCACGCATACAGAATGACCCGGCTATAATAATTCTGCCATAGACTCGTACCTATCAGGCTGTCAAAAAAGCCCGTCACCAGCATAAGACCAGTCAAGGCGCCATAGAAATACATTCCCGGTGAAGCATACAAGGTATATCCCTGATTTCTCACCTGCCGATGACGCTGCAGCAATGGCACCGTCAAAGAACCCAGGGAAAATACAAGAAAAGACAAAACGGTAAGAAATCCTTTATCAGAAACAAACGCCCCAAAAGGAACAGGAATCAGCCAGACGCACTGCCAGGCCAGATGAAGCCCATAGGGACGCCACGATGGGTTATTCATTTACACACGCTCTTTTCTGCAGGTATCATGAAACCGGCTCAGGACATAGGCTCCCAACATAGTCGCACATAGTTCGCCATACATAATACCGATAAAAACAATATCACGACCGATGGTAGGCCATTCCCAGAAGGAAGACGCCTTCCATATCTGCCCCATAAAGGCGCTGAATGCACCGCCAATAGCTGCCAGTACCAGCCAGGCAATGACGAAGCTTATACGGCTGATACGGGCATGTTTCGGGCCAAACGCCGCTTCCTTCGTGCCCACATAGGCCAGAGGGATCAGAAAAGACAGAGCCAGATGGGATATGAGCGCCACAGCCGCACTGGAGCCACTATGAATCGTATAGGATCCAATGGGAATGGGAATAATGAAAAAGCTCATAAATACGCATTGACGGAAAATATCACGCCACCAGCTCATGCTATCTGCCTCCTGAAAGAAAAGTCATTTACAGTTTAGTATACCAAATTTCAAAAAGAATGCCTAGAGTTGAATCTTATGGTATAATAAATAAATACATGTAAAAGAGACATATATTATTTTTTTTGAATAGAGAAAGGTATACCCATGAAAACATTCCAGACACTCG
>NZ_ONTA01000172.1:0-2345 GCF_900320625.1 Megasphaera sp. DJF_B143 | reverse complement strand
GGATGGTGGTCCTTCAAAAGCACGGCGGCCGTTTCCAGTCCCGTAAGGCCCGATCCGATAATGACAGACCGGCCCTGTACGGCAGCTTTTCCCTGTAATACGGCTTCTGCCGTGACGACATGGGAAAGGTCGAATCCCGGCAGGGGCAGGATCCGCGGTCTGGCCCCGCAGGAGACGACGACGGCTGCCGGATGGAAGGAGGCCGTTTCCTCCACCGTTCCCGCAGCCCGGCAGCGGATGTCTACGTTCAGGCACTGCAGCTGGCACGTCATGGTATGCACCAGTCTGGTAATCTGTTCTTTTAGCGGTGGTTTGTCGGCAACGTTAAGCATGCCGCCCAGAGACGCTTCCTGTTCCAACAGGACTACGTGGAATTGACGCAGAGCCAGCACGCGGGCGGCTTCCATCCCGGCCGGGCCGCCGCCTATGACGACGACGGTCCTTCCATCGCCATTTTTCTGCAGATCGTCAAATTCGATTTCCCGGGCCGTACGGGCATTGATGGCACAGCGGATAGGCATGTCATTTCCCAAGACCCGTTCCCGGCAATAGAGACAGCCGATACACTGCCGGATTTCATCACTGCGGCCTGTGCGGGCCTTTTCGACAAAATACGGATCGGCCAGCTGGGACCGGCCCAGTCCGACAAAATCACAAACGCCTTCTTCGAGGAGTTCTTCGGCAAATTCTGGGTTTTTAATAGTATTCGTCGCAATGACCGGGATGTGGAGCGCTTCTTTATATGCCTTTGCCACATGCTTTTTCCAGCCCGGACGGTACGAATAGGGTTCACAATTGGCATCGGCATTGCGGGCACTGCCATTACTGATATTGATGGCATCGATACCGCAAGATTCCAGATAGCGGGCAATTTCCAGCCCGTCTTCCAGGGTGAGGAACCCTTCTACGGGCGTCATTTCATCGCCACACATGCGCACCATAATGGGAAAGCGGCCCAGTTTCTGCCGGATGCCCTGGATGATTTCGCTGATGAACCGACAGCGGTTTTCCACCGTACCGCCGTATTCGTCGTGGCGGCGGTTATAGTACTTGCTGAAAAACTGGGCGATGAGGTAGCCGTGTGCCCCGTGGAGTTCGACCGCATCATAGCCTGCTTTTTTGCAGCGCACTGCCGCATCAATGAATTTCTGCTGGATCCGGTGGATATCATCTTTGGTCATCTCCTGCGGTACGGGTTTCCCCGGCGCAATCGGTACGGCACTGGGAGCCAGATTGGGCCGGCCCGTCAGTGCCGGATTGGACGTAGCACCAGCGTGATGGAGCTGGGCTGCGATTTTACAGTCATACATATGGACGGCATCGGTCAGTTTTTCCATTTCCGGGACATGATACTCCCGGGCTATTCTCAGGTTATGAATCGATGGGATACTGTCTATATCATCGACCCCCGTATACTCTTCGATGATCATCCCCACGCCGCCTTTGGCCCGTTCCTGATAATAGCGGATCTGCCGGTCGGTGACGACGCCATGGCGGTCAGCCAGATCGGTTGCCATGGGGACCATGACGGCCCGGTTTTTGAGACGCAGTGGACCAATGGTTCCCGGTGACAGCAATACTTGATAGTTCATAGGAAATCCCTCCCCGTGTAGTCAGATGTTTTTTCACCAGCACCAACGTGTACTGATACCTATACTATATCATCAATAGTTCATTTTTGCTAATAATAATTATCTTATATTAGCTATGATGGAAAACTAGTACAAACGGCATCATTCCTGCCGGGAAATCCGGATAACACCTTTTTCTGAAATGACCAAGTCCATCCGTTCATCGTGATCCTCCATGGGAATCTGACCGGTCATTACCTGATGACGGCATAAGACAGCCCGGGCGAAATGGCTGTCATGAAGATAGATATCATAGAAACCTCCGCCATAGCCCAGACGCTGGCCTTTTTCATTGCACGTGCAGCAGGGGATAAGGCCCAGGTCGATTGTATGGGCGGCCATGACAGGACAGGTCGTATCCGGTGCCAGTATGCCATAGCGCCCGGGCTTCAGGTCGGACAGAGAGCGGATCTGCCGGACTTCCATCTTTCCCAAGGAAATACAATAGGGTACGCCGACTTCTTTTCCGTCGGAGAGCATCTGCGCAATCAGCGGCAGTGTCTGGATTTCTGATGGCGTACCGGCATAACAGAAAATGCGCCGGGCCTGTCCGTATTCCGGCAGAGACAGTACATACTGGCGGATAGCGGCATCAGATTTCTGGCAATAGTCTTTTGGTAGTTGTGCCACCCGTTCTTTTACCTGCCGTCTGAGAGCCTTTTTTTCTTCACTCACGGTTCTTGTCATGATGGGTTCCTCCTGTGCATTCTATAT
>NZ_ONTA01000166.1:0-6597 GCF_900320625.1 Megasphaera sp. DJF_B143 | reverse complement strand
TTGAAAAACCGCTTCCACGATGACAAAAATATCATCCGCATCATCTCTGCCATCTTTATCCTCATATTCTTCCTTATATACACGTCGTCCGGTTTCGTCTCCGGCGGCAAACTCTTTGAATCGGTCTTCGGCATGGACTACTTCTCGGCCCTCCTGCTCAGCGCCGGCGTCGTCGTCATCTACACCTTCCTGGGCGGCTTCATGGCCGTCTGCTGGACCGACTTCATCCAGGGCTGCATGATGTTCCTGGCCATCGTCCTGGTCCCCGTCGTAGGCGTCATCAGCTACGGCGGCCTGGGGCCCGTACTGGACCGGGTCGCTACTGATTCGCCACAGCTGCTCCAGCTCGTACCGGACACCAGCATGACCGGCATCATCGCCATCATCTCGGCCATCGGCTGGGGCGTCGGCTACTTTGGCCAGCCCCACATCCTGGTGCGCTTCATGGCCATCGGAGACCCCATGGAACTGAAAAAAGCCAAACACATCGCCATGACCTGGGTCATCATTTCCCTGGCCGCAGCCGTATTCGTCGGCCTCGTCGGCAAAGTCGTCCTGCAGACGCCGCTTGTCGGAGCCGATTCGGAAAAAGTCTTCCTCATCATGAGTCAGGAACTCTTCCCGCCTTTCCTGTCGGGCCTCATCTGGTCTGCCGTCCTGGCCGCCATCATGAGCACGGCCTCGTCCCAGCTTCTGGTCACGGCATCGGCTATTTCCAAAGATATGTACCATACGTTCATCAACACCAAAGCCAGTGACAAAGAACTGATCTACGTCAGCCGTTTCACCGTCCTCGTCGTAGCGGCACTGGCTATCTACCTGGCCCTCGACCCCAATAACTATATCCTGACCATGGTAGCCTACGCCTGGGCCGGATTCGGGGCAGCTTTCGGTCCCTGCATCCTCCTGTCTCTGTTCTGGAAACGGATGACCAAAAACGGGGCCCTGGCCGGCATCATCGTCGGCGGCCTCACGGTCCTCATCTGGAAACAGTTCGCCTGGTTCGGCCTCTATGAAATCGTGCCGGGCTTCATCTTCTCCCTGGTGGCCATCTATCTGGTCAGCAAATGGGACGCACCGCCCAGTGCCGAAATCCAGGCTGAATTCGACCGGGCCGTCAGCCTGAAACAGAAAATCACCGTACTCAAAAATGAAGACGAATAATAGGTAGCAAAAAGGACTGTCGCATGAAGACAGTCCTTTTTTTAGTGGCTGATTCAATCCAGTACGCGCAGGTCCGCTTCGTCCTGACGGACGATTTGTTTCAACTGTTCCACCAGCTGCTGCAAATCCTGCACGCTCCGGCCGGCGAAGTTCTTTTCGACGAAATCCCGTTTGGCTTCTGTCTGGGTAGCCTGGCAAATTTCTTCCAGATACGTTTTCAAGGCTGGAAGCAGCGTCGCTCCCGTCTTGTCCCGTACCATGCCCAGTACTTCCCGTACCTGCTGGCGCTGCTGTGTCTTGACCTTCCTGCTCCTGGCATAGCCCGTGACCAGCCCGACGGCGGCCCCGGCCAGGAGGACCGGCGGCATGATAGTGCTCACGGCCGCTCCCAGTGTGACGTGGGCCGCAGCCGGCGCGACGACAGCCGAATAGATGGACAGGGCACCTCCGGCAGCCCCGGCGGCCAGGACGGAATTTTTCACCGATTCCATGCCGGTATTTTCCTGCATCGAAAGGGAAAGCCGCGCCATTTCCATCTGGTTCTTTTCCTGCTCCTGTTCATACATGTGCGACAATTCGGCATCAATCCCCGAAAGCCGTCCCTGCCAGTCCGATCGTATCGTTTCCGACAACTGCTGCAGATACCCCTCTATTTCACTGCGGATCCGTTCCTGGGACAGGACCTGACGCAGCGTCTGCTGGAACTCGTCCTGGGACGAACTGCTGAAGGCATTGCCCGACCCGATCTGGCTGTACAGGGCCCCTTCCGCCCGGCTCAGGAACGTATGCAACAGCCACTCTCTCGTCTGGCTCAGCGCCTTTTCGGACAGCATCTTCCCGTTGTACTGGATCTGCTCATCCAGTTCCATATACGTGTGGAGCTTCCGTTCAATCTGATCCAATGCCTGGCGGTGCAGGAGTTTCATCTTATCCTCCAGTACCCGTGCCGATTTCATGATACTGTCCAGTTGCACGTCATCGACATGGCGTTCGATGTGCTCGTCCAGATACGTATACAGATCGGTAAACCCCGATTCGTCCCGGAGCTGCTGGTCGGCCTGCATGACCCCTTCGTAGGCCTTGCGGGCCGACAGGGGGAAAATCTCTTCCAGATAGATTCCCAGCGAGTCATCGAGATAATCGACCAGATCCTGCGGGTCGCCGTCCACCTGATCGATGCGGTTGATGACCGCCACGATAGGCTTGCCCATCTGGGCCACCTGGCGTACCCGTTCATTGACATCGCTCTGGCCCAGATAATTGCCATTGAATACCCAGAGGACCACATCGACGGACTGGAAATAGTCAGTCGTGCGCGATTCATTGGCCGTCGTAATCGTTTCCAGCCCCGGCGTGTCGATGAGGCAGATATGGCGCAGGCCCTGCAGGTTCCGGCCGACTTCCACGTAATCGCAGTGACCGAAGAAATCCTGATCGTTGTGATGCTCTTCTAACAGGCTGTATATGTCGCTCACAGACCCTTCCCGTTCTGTCCCGTCCCGGAAATGCAGGACGGCCTTTTCTTCCGGCGAATAGGCAATCTTCATGATGCACGCCGTCGTTTCCGTCGCATCCGTCGGGGAAATGTCACCCCCGGCAAAAGCGTTGATCAACGTCGATTTCCCCGCTTTGACCTCGCCGATGATGGCGGCATGGAGCGGCTGTTCGACTTTGGCCCGCAGCAGCTGCAGGTCGCGGTACACCGGGTACAGGCCGGGAAAAGCTTTGTCACCGAACAGGGGCGACTGCTCAGCCCGGGCCAGCAGCCCGTCTATATAAGTTCTAACGTCCATGAAATCCTCCTAATGAGAAAAAATAATGTCCTGGACCCGGAGCGGTATCACCTGCAGCCGGCCCAGGCCGTCCAGTTTCTGGAGATGCTCCATGACGGTCTGTGTCTGATCTGACGGCCCGTAGAGCTCGGCATACGTCGATTCCCGCAGAGAATCGATGGAACCTCCCGACTTTTCGATATAATCCTGGTACTCCCTTTCCAGCTTCTTCCGGACATCGGCCATCTGGTCTTCAAACCGCCTCTGTATCTTATCGGCCATACTGGAACCAAACGTACGGGACAGGAATTTGGCCACGCTTTTGCCAATATCCGTCGCTGCCAGTCCGGCAAAGATAAGCCCTACGGGGCCGAGCAGTGCCGCCGCCCCGATGGCCAGGGCTCCTCCCAGGGCCAGCTGGGCACTGCCCTGACCGCTCAAATCATCGGACAGATTGGCCCTGCCGATGACGCCCTGCTGATTGAGGCAGACGGTCATTTCATCCTCCTTCAGAGAGGGAAATTCCTTGAAAGGCGCTTTTTGCAGATGACGGCGGTAGAGGTCCATGAGCTGGCGGCTATGGGCCTCTACCAACTCATGGAGGCGCCGTTCCAGCGATTCCGGGCAGATGATCTGTTCCAGGATATACTCGTTGCGGTAATCCGTCTCCATATCCCAGAGCTCATCTTCCACACGGCCCGCTTCCCGATGGATGCGCTTCGCTTCCTGGTCCTGGAACGTCTCCAGATCCTGCTTCAGCCGGTCCAGGATTTCCGACGAATCCTTGTTCCAGGCAGCGATCTTCGCCTCCCGCTGACCGCTCACTTCGGCGAGGAGCAAAGAGGCCTGCCCCGCCTCCTGGCGGATGTGATCCAACAAATCGCGGCAGCCGCGGAGCTTGCTGCGGATCTGGATGTCCAGGGCGTCGGCAAAGAGCGTCCGGTTCAACAACTGCAGGAGAGCCGGCAGATTGCTTCGTTCCAGCAGGGCTTCCGCTTCCTGCCGCTCTGTTTTGCTGATACCGTCCTGATGCAGCATATCTTCCGCCTGCCGGGCTTCCTTGGCCGAAATAGGGACGATTTCCGTGAACAAGTCCCCATAGAACCGCCGTGCTTCCGCCAGCACATCGTCTGGATCCTGGCCGTTCTGCCGCACGATATCCATGCGGTTGACGACGGCAATGATGTTATCGGGATGCTTCTCATATTTCTCACAAAGCCGGCGCAGCTCCGTATGGTCGCCGGCACTGGCAATCTTATCCCCCGGCAGGATCCAGATGACGCCATCGGCCTTGGAGAAATATTCTTCCGCGCTGGCAACGATCATATCGTCCAGTTCCTGCCTGAGGCCCGGCGTATCGACGAGGCGGTAATGGCTCAGGATATTACTGTGGCCGACCGGCCAGGACGCTTCGATGACCTGCGACTGGTACAGGCCGTACTTGCGCAGTTCCCGCTGCTTTTCTTCCAGTACTTCGAGGGGCACTTTTTTCTTCTTGAACTCCCGCAGTTCCTGACGGATCGCCCGTTCCGAATCTTTCCGCTTCTGTTCTTCCCCTTCGATATATGCCTGGGCTTCGCCGGCGGTCATCGACCGGCAGGACCCGTCTTTGAAGGTGAGCGTACAAGAGGCATCCAAGTCCGCATCATGGAACACATCGATTTTCCACGTCTTCGGCAGGAAATCCTCTGCTGCCGCCTGCTGGCCCAACAGGGCATTGATCAGCGTCGATTTCCCGTTCTTGCCACTTCCCATGACAAAAAGCATAAAATTCTCATTCAGCCGTTCCGCCAGCTGATGAATGGCCGTACACGTTTCCTCTATGACCTGGATATAATCGTGAAGCCGGACAGTCTTTGCGCCACAAGCTGTATGGATGGCCTCCAGCTCGCGGGTGATATCGTCGAGATGAGCCAGCATCTGCTGCTGGACATGCCGGCGGATACGCTGATTATACCCGTCTTCCACATCATCATAGAGGGACTGCACCGCGGCAAACGTATCCTTAGAAATCATCACTTATCCCCCTATGATGCCTTTTATGGTATATCCGGCCAGAGCCGCCAGTATGACGAAATTGATGCCGGCCAGCACCTTGAGTGTCGTCAATTTAGAAGAAAGGGCCGCATCATATGCCGCCAGCGTTTTCACCTGTTCCAGATGCTCTGCATTGATCTTTTTCTCCATGTCAAGCGAATGATGGAATACCAGCTTTACACCCTGCCGGATATCATCCAGTTCTTTCTTCTGTTCCTCGCCCTGATGCTGCAAAGACTTCACGTTTTCTATGCGCCGTTTCTCTGACTGCTGCAGCCATCGGGAAACCATATCATTGCGGTTCCCTATCTCTTTCAGCAGCTCTGACTGCTGTTCCTGCCAGGAACTGATAAAATCAGCAAAACGCTGCATATTATCCAGAGCATGCTGGGAAACATCAGCATACATCGCCTCTGCCTTTTCTATATCCTTCACCAGCCTGGGCGAATCCTTCTTCAGCGCCTGCAGCGACTCGTTCAGCTCTTTTACAGAAGCCAGTGCCGAATCGCGCACCACCGACTCCGTTATCTCCTTCGTCACCGATGAAATGACCTTCGTAAACTCCTGTTCCAGCTCTTTGGACACGACTATCACCTTTCTTCACCCCGGCACGCAGCGGCCGGGTAATATATATCCATATTATACATCAGACTGCTGTAATGATGAAGCCTGTATATGCGATTACTTGGAGGAGGCTTCAATGGATGTCGGTTCCTACATAAAATGAAACACGAGTATCATAACCGCAATCATCATACTCGTGCTTCATTTTACAGAAGTGGTTCGGTATCTCTGCCGTAGGGCGTGATGGTAAACTGGAAATAACAAGGCAATCTCTTCCATTCCTCTATATACGGCAGCATGGGTGCCGCGTTCTTGGTCCAGAAGACGAAGCAGGCTACATCGTCGGGCAAAAGGGAGACACGGCTGATCTGCTTCGTATTGAAGGGATTAGGCACGAGGACAAAGCCTTCGCGGAGGCGGCGGAAGAACCAGGTACTATAAAACGCCGGTATATCGGTCCGGCGGCTGGCACTGATGATCATACCCGAATCATTCCCTTCTTTACCTGACAACCTGCCAGTTCAACCAGAGCATGTTTGAAACATCAGACGCCAAACGTCACCCTTTATAATTTTCCGGATAGATGGTGATATCATAGTGATTCTTATCCCATTCGTGCGTAATCTGATGCTTGTATGGCGCCAACGCATCAATGAGAACTTCATAGGCTTTGGTCCCCTGGTAGATACCTTCATCGGAAATATCGACTTTATAGCCATTTTCATGGGAATAGATGCCACCGGCATGATAGCCGCTTTCAGCACCGCCAGTGATGACGAAGGAAATGCCCGCCTGATGGGCTTCTGTATTCAGACGATCCAGGAAGGCAATGGTCGAACTCTGGAAATGGGCCGTATCGGTCGTCCAGTTGCTGTCCCACGGTGTATCCATGCCTTCGGTACTGCTCCACTTACGCAGGTTGCTCTTGCCAAAATCACGGCGGTACGCATAGGCATCGGCAATCGCCGCATCATAGGAATCATGTTGATACTGGTATTGGTACTGATCTTCATATTTCTGGCGGTTCCAGGCCGTGACCGGCGTAGCCATGTGCTGCGAT
>NZ_ONTA01000165.1:0-3679 GCF_900320625.1 Megasphaera sp. DJF_B143 | reverse complement strand
CCGCAACAAAATGAGCAGCTGCCCATTTGTTGCGGCTTTACGTGTACGTGAGTTGTTTTATGAGATGACTGAACAATTATCTATAAGATTTTTAGATAGTTCTCTTGCTTTCACGCATCGAGTTTATTTTTATGGAGCATGATCTGCAGGATTTCCTTATCGGTCTGTTCCATACCTTTTTTGGCCAGTTCGCCAATATTGCGGATGGATTCATCGGGATTGTTGCTGACCAGGCCTTCACTACCGGTTACGCGGATATTGTGCAGGCTGAGCATGACTGCCCGGCAGGCGGCGTCGCAGGCTGTGGCAACTTTCAGGGTGCAGCTGTTGCCGGCGCCATCACATACCATACCGATATGGTCACCGGTCATGTTGGAAATGGTATCCTGCACGTCCTGGAATTTGCCTCCCAGGAGCCAGACCATGCCAGTAGCAGCTCCCATAGCGGCCGTGCCGCAGGCGCAGAGCGCGGAGAGTTTGGGAAGGAAGCTGTGAATGTAAATGGCCGTCATATGAGACATGGTAAGGGCCCGGATGAGCTGTTCCTTGGATGCCTTTACTTTCTGTGCCGTTACGACGACGGGAATGGTAGCCGTGATTCCCTGGTTGCCAGAACCGGAATTGGTCATGGCCGGAAGCGGGGCCCCTCCCATGCGGGCATCAGAAGCTCCGGCTGTCTTCATGATAATCATGTCCTGCAGGGCGTTACTAAGGAATCCCGTATGGATTTCTGATTTCATCGTATAACCGATGCAGTGGCCGTATTTTTCTGAAAGACCGACTTTGGATAATTCTTCATTTAATTTAGCGGCTTCTTCCATGAAGCGGATATCGTCAATGGGACATTCGGTTGCAAATTGATAGACATCCTTTAATGTCAGGTTGTTCAGGAACTGTTCTTCCGGAGAGATTTCGTCCCGGCTCATCGGCGGTGCTTCAAAGAGGACGGCATCGTCTTTTTCGATGCGCACGACATTGGTGTGATCGTCGGCAATGCAGACCCGTGCCGTATGGCCGCCACCATAGACTTTGGCTTCGGAATACAGTACATTGGGAACGTCGGCGATATCGACCGATACGAGCTTGTCAGCGACCATCTTTTTGCCCTTCCGTACGACGTCGGGAGACAAGCGTTTCAGTACTTGCAGACCGCCTTTGGGGTCACCGCCCAGTGCACCGACGGCTGCCGCGATGTACAGCCCCGGTGTTTCCGTTCCCGGCACGATGACGGCCATCCCGTTTTTCATCATGTTAGCCGATACCCTTGCTTCAATTTTTTCTACGGGCTGTCCCAGCTTTTCCGCAGCTACAGCCGATGCGTAGGCAAGCGATATCGGCTCCGTACACCCCGTGGCGGGTTTTACTTCTTTGTGCAGACAATCGACCATCTTTTCCCACATTTCTTCTAATTCCATGCAAATCGTCTCCTTTATAAAAACAAAATTTTAAGATAGACGTATCCTAATAAAATTATAAGGCAATCGGGAGACAATGTAAATGTTTAAAGTATTTAGAATCATATTCAATAAATATCACCATGCAATGGCTTGCAGGGAGTTCGTACGATGTATCGGTATATCTTGACAACCATTTCAAATAGCGTTAAGATATAGCTAAATTTCATAGGACGTGCGGCAAAGGCGCTGTTGGACATAGATCCGGCAGCGCCTTTTACTGTACCAGTTCCCATGAAATATGGATTTGTAAATTTTCATTAATTTCTTTATCACAAACATTGCATACTGTATACAACAGTGCGTGGCCAGGAGGGGTATCATGAGAACAGAACATGATTTTTTGGGAGAAATGAATGTGCCAGATGATGTATATTATGGCGTACAGACCATGCGTGCTTTGGAAAATTTCCATATTACAGGCAATCATCTCGACCCGGATTTCATTCATGCCATGGCGCTGGTCAAAAAAGCAGCCGCGCTGGCAAATATGAAGACAGGCCGTCTGCCGAAGAAAATCGGTACGGTACTGGTACAGGCAGCCGATGAAATCCTGTCTGGGAAATGGCTTGACCAGTTCCCGGTCGATCCTATACAGGGTGGTGCCGGTACATCGGTCAATATGAATATGAACGAAGTACTCTGCAACCGCGCACTGGAAATCCTGGGGCAGCCCAAAGGACGGTATGATATCGTATCACCGAATAATCATGCAAATATGGCCCAGTCCACGAACGATGTATTTCCTACGAGTATGAAGGTCTGCCTCATCCTCAAAGGAAAGAAACTGAACGAAGCATTGCGGTCTTTGGAAGCGGCTCTTCTTGATAAAGAAGAAGCCTTTAAAGATGTCATCAAGATGGGGCGGACCCACCTGCAGGATGCCGTACCGGTGACACTGGGACAGGAAATGGGGGCCTATGCATCGGCTGTACACCGGGGTCGCAAACGGATCAAGCGGTCTCTTGAAGGCGTACATACTATCAATATGGGTGGTACTGCCGTTGGTACCGGCCTCAATGCCGAACCTCAGTACATCCGGGGCGTTGCCAAAGAATTGTCCGGACTTACGGGGGAACTGTTTACGACGGCCAGCAATCTCATTGACATGACTAATAATACGGACGGCTTTGCTGAAGTATCGTCAGCCATGAAATGCACGGCTCTGGTGCTGATCAAAATGGCAAATGACTTCCGTCTCATGGCGTCGGGACCGCGCTGTGGCCTTAACGAACTGAAACTGCCGGCCCGTCAGCCCGGTTCATCTATCATGCCGGGTAAAGTCAATCCCGTCATGGCAGAAGTACTCGACCAGGCCTGCTATCAGGTCATTGGCAACGACTTGGCCGTCACCTTTGCTTCGGAAAACGGCCAGTTCGAACTCAATGTCATGGAGCCGGTCATGGCGTATAATCTTTTTAGTGCCATGCAGTGCCTGACGAATGCGATTTATGCGTTCATCGATAAACTGCTGAAGGGACTGGAAGCCAATCGCAGTCAATGCCAGTACTGGGTTGATCACAGTGTCGGCATCATTACGGCACTGCTGCCGCATATCGGCTATGAAAAGGCTTCCTTCCTGGCACGGGAAGCGTATGCAACCAAACGGCCCGTACGGGATATTATCCGGGAACATCATATCCTGACGGAGGAACAGATGGAACACATCCTGTCTCCCTGGGAAATGACGACTCCGGGCATTGCCGGTGCGGCCTGGATGGAAGCTTCACAGCGTAAAATCAGCGGCTGATTACCGTTCAATGTCCGTCGGGATGCGTTTATATGGCAATTTTTCCAGAATCTGGTCCATGGCCCGTCCCAGAATTTCATTGGGATCATTGAGGATAGAGGCTTCATCCCGTTCTGAGCCGCGGGAACTATAACTCTTCAGTGTCTGATCTTTGACATTGTAGGCATATACCCGCAGGTCATACCAGCATTCTGTGAAAAATTCGTCGTCATCATACCAGCCGCGGTATGCGTGATACTGCCGCCAGATCCAGGTCCGTACGACCGGGACGAGGACGACATCGGCTTTGTAGGATGCGGCCAGTCTTTGCATCGTATCTTCTGTTATGTCTTCCGGGGAAATCGTTTCCGTTGCATACTGGCGGTCCCAGTAGGGAAGGCGGAAGGGCTGGCGCAGACGCTGTTCCATGAAATGGGCAGGGTAACCGCCCTGGGTCGTACGGACCAGAAGGATTGTCCGTTCGTTGTCGAACCGT
>NZ_ONTA01000226.1:0-3629 GCF_900320625.1 Megasphaera sp. DJF_B143 | reverse complement strand
GGGGAAGGGCGGACGCGTATGCACGAACTGGCATATACCTTCCGCGACAGCATTGCCATGGTCATAGTGATAGGTCTGACAGCTGTTTTAGTGGTTATGCGGTGGTTTGTATGAAAAAAAACATCTGTCTCATCGTCGCCTATGATGGCACGGACTTTCACGGTTTTCAGCGCCAGACGAATGCCTCTTCCATACAATGGCATCTGGAACAGGGATTATCGCAGATTTTTTCTTCTCCTATTACGGTGTATGGCGCGGCCCGTACTGATGCGGGCGTACATGCCCGGGGGCAGGTTGTCAATTTTTATGGCGAAGGAACGATTCCCGTAGAAAAGATCCCTTATGCCATGAAAGGGTATCTGCCTCTTCAAATTGCCGTCCTTTCGGCCAGGGAAATGCCGGAACACTTCAGTGTGCGCCATGATAACGTAGGCAAACATTACCGGTATACGGTTGTCAACAGCCGTATACACGATCCGTTCCGCCTCCGCTACGCCTGGTTCATCCGCAACGCCCTTGATCTGGACGCTATGCGCCAGGGGGCAGAAATACTGCTGGGAACTCACGATTTCTCAGCTTTCGAGGGAAAAAATACGACGCCTATGAATCCCGTAAAAACCATGTATGCTGTCCTTGTGGAAAAAGAGGGGGCCATCGTCCATATAGATGTCCTGGGTGACGGATTCCTCTATCATATGGTACGCAATATTGCCGGCGGACTGGTTGATTTAGGACTTCACCGGCTGACGCCTGTACGCTTTCGGGAAATATTGGAAAGCAGGGATAGAAATCAGCTGGGGGCTACGGCACCTGCCCAGGGCTTGTGCCTGGAAGAAGTGTTTTATGATGAACGGCGTTTACATCAGTGCCTTGATGATCTGCGTGCCGGCCATTGGCTGGCACGGTGAAAACGTATATTTACCCTATCGTAACGGTGGAAACTATGGTATAATATTATTTAGTCTGTATTGTCATGGTGCTGAACGTCTGCTGTATTATGCAGACAACGGATGATACAGTCGTACAAAAGAAGGTGTCTGCCTTGTCTGTCAAGGCAGCCTTTTTAAGGTTATTGCAAAGGGTAAAAAGAGGATAGTATCCATATGACTGATAAGACAATAGGCTGGACTGTACGGATTATCGGCGTATTGGCGGTAATTCTGTTCCTGTGGTCCATCCAGTGGTTTCTGCCAGATTTTTATTCGACCATGTGGCGGCTGACTGTGGAAGGCGATCTGGATGGCCTGACCGATTATATTGCGTCTTTTGGCTATAGTGCCATTCTGGTCAGTGTATTCATGATTGTATTTGCCAATGCGCTGGCTATTCCGTCTATTCCCTTTCTGACGGTAAATGGCGTTATTTTCGGACTGGTGCCGGGGATTATTATTTCCTGGATCGGTGAAGTACTGGGAATTGAAGTGAGTTTCCGGCTGACGCGGACGCTGCTGAGGAATCAGGCAAAAAAAGTGATTCAGCGCAGCAATAAGCTGGAAAAACTGGACTCTTACAGCTGTATACGTACCATCATGCTGGGACGGGCTATCCCGTATTCTCCCAATGTAGTAGTGACGGCGTTCAGTGCTTTGAGCCATATTTCCTACAGGGATCATTTTATTGCCAATGCCATTGGAAAAATTCCGGCGGTCGTTGTCGAAGTGTGGTTTGGCCACGACTTACTGCGGATTAATGAACATTGGGAACGACTGCTCGTTCTGACGGTTATTGTCGTCGCCATTTATGGATTTTTATGGTGGCGTAAAAAACAGGCAAACAAACGCCGGGCGTAGAAGGCAGGAAAAAGTAAACGAGGCATCGCATTGTGGCCGGGACCGGAATGCGATGCTTTTTTTGTTACTTCGATGTTCCTGACGGCAGGATGGACACGCAGGTTATTATTACTGCTAGTGTTGCTTTTTACATATGAAACCGATATAATTATATAGAATAGACAAAAAATTTTATACGAATGCTATGGCATACGATGTATGTGACATATAATGGAGGGATGCAGCATGTGGAGAAAGAAAGCGGCCTGCTTACTGGCTGTCCTGGCAGTATGCGGTACGATGGCTGCCGGTGCGGCCGACTATACAATTCTGGAAAAAGCCGAAAAGGTAGAAACGACTGTATATGGTGCTCCGCAGAGCGGGTCACTCAACGACCGGATCCGGGCACTGGATAAGACATTGAATGGACAAGCCGGACTTTCTGGCAGTGTCCAGAGCCGGACTGATTCCTTATATACCGATGTATACGGAAATTCAGGTTCTGATTTATCACTTTTGGCAGCTGTCAATATGATGCAGTGGCAGTATTCCGGCAAAATCACGGAAGAACCACTGGTAAGCCGCGTTTCCGAATTAGAAGAAGGTCTGGACGGCAAAGCGGCTACGGGATCTCTTTCCGGGCGTGTCCATGCATTGCGGACGAGCCTTCTGGGAAATAAGAAATTCACCTCGGAAACCGTATCGGTTCCGGCCGGAACAATTGTTACGATGAAAAATATGGATCCCATCCAGTCCAAGACACTGACGGAAGGCGATACGGTACGGTTCATTGTAGCTGAAGACGTTCAGGTGGGAGATGTCGTGGCCATTCCCCGGGGAATGGAAACAGACGCGACAGTCAGCAAGGCACGCAAGGCTGGACGGTTCGGCCGCGATGGAAAAATAGAAATTTCGTATCATACGGTACGGGCTGCCGATGGAACCCCGGTGGAACTGACTGTGGGAGAAAAGACGAAAGAACAGTATAAACGTACTGCCGGGGCTGTCGGAGCATCGGCAGCGGGTGCTATCATCCTCGGACCGGTCGGCCTGGTAGGCGGGCTTTTTGTCAAGGGAAATGATGTCGATATTCCTGCGGGTACGGTCATGTATGCAGAAACGAAGGCGAATACGGATGTGGTCGGATTCCGCCAGGATGGGGAAAAAACAGATACGGCTACGGCGGATATGGCAGCCAGCGGCGTCGCTGTACCGTCTTCTTCTGTAAGCCGTACCGTACCGGATGAAAACCCGGCGACAGACACGACAACAGCGGAATTAAAACAGGCGGAAGCGGTGACTCCTGTGCCGCTGGAACACGATGATGCGGCAGACTCCGACGATATCCAGTCTACTGTGACGATTACACCGACTAATGAATAACTGACAGGTGACATAGATGAATAAACGTTTGACAGTGGCTGTCCTTTCGGCATTACTGCCTCTTTCTTTGCAGATTTCTGCCCAGGACGTTCCGGCTGACAAGAGCAGCATTACAATAAAAAATCATAGGGAAGACGTATTACCGGTAGCCCGGACGACAGCGGGCGGCGTGCAGGCCGTCAATCTGGATGAAGCTTCGGCTGCCCATGATGTAGTCCTGCCTCAGCAGCCTGTCCATATGACGGCAGACAAACTCCTGGTCCGCGGCAATGACGGATTCGTTGCAGGTCGTGGCAATGTGGACGTCATGCGGGGCATGGATGAAATCCATGCCAATACGATAGAAGGCAATACCAAGTCCCAGGTGTATCATACATCGGGAAAAGCGGTCTATCTGGATAGTACGATGGCTTTGGAAACGACAGGCCTTACCTATTCTGGTACAGGTCCTGCCGCTTCCATGGATACGGTTCAGGG
>NZ_ONTA01000272.1:0-2210 GCF_900320625.1 Megasphaera sp. DJF_B143 | reverse complement strand
GCCAGCCGTGCGGCCGGCGGAAAGGAGAAAGAAATGGCTAAAAAAGAAACGCGGACGCTTAGTCTGGTACTGATCGACCCGAAAGGCAAGACCGTATCGTACAGCATCCGCAACCCGAAACCGGGCCTTGATAAAGAGGCCGTAGAAAACGCAGTCAAAGCCGTCATCGACGGCAAGATATTTGCTACTGCCAATGGGGACCTGATGGCGCTCAAGAGCTCCCAGGTCGTCACCCGCCAGGTAGAAACCCTGGAATAAGCGCAAGCATAAGGGACGGTAACACAATAGATGTGTCTGTATTGTGTTACCGCCCTGTTTTTTGCCGGTGAAAGGAGAGAGTTTTTTGTAGAATGACAAATGAAAATAAGGTACAATGGAAATGGACTTTAGACGTATTATCCCGCGCCAAGGACGGTGACACGGCGGCCTTTTCCCAGCTGGCAGAGCAGTACGGGCCGCTCATGGGCGCGGTCAGCTGCCGGTATGTATCGTATTATACGGACCTCTCCGAAGCCAGGCAGGCCGCTCTGCGCGGACTTCATGAAGCTGTCTGCCGGTGGGATGGCACCCCTTTCCCCAGCCTGCAGCAGCTTCACTATTTCCTAAAAAAGGAAATCCATCGGTACGTGCGCAACGAAACGGCACGCATGGCCTACGACCGCCGTCATTATGGCCAGAGCATCGACAGCGGCGGCCAATGGACCGACCTGCCAGATGCGATGGCTGATGATGCGCCCGGCCCGGCTGAAGCAGCTATCGAGACCGAACGGAATCAGATCCTGCAGAAAGCCTTGCAGAACCTGCCACCGAGAGAACGGCAGATTGTCACCGGCCGGATCTACGAAAACAAGACCGTCCGTGAACTGGGCGCCCATTTCGGCGTGACCCATCAATACATCTCCAAAATCTACGGCAAAGCCATCCAGAAATTACGAGACTGGCTGACGCCGTATGATATACAGCCTACGTAGAAAGGAGGAGAAACCGATGATACAATCTCTGATTGAACTCACCCATCCCCTGTGGAAGCATCTGGATAAAAAAGTGCAGTTGAAATTTTATGCCGAATGCATCTTAGATACGAACTATCCCGATGGGACCTTTTATTTCGTAAATACGAAACGGGGACTCCGGGCAAAAGGCGTCGAAGCATGCCACCGTCCCGACATCTATATCAAGCCGGACACCCCACTGGAACCGTGCACCTGGCTGGAAGAAGGTGAAGAAGAAAAAGGAGCCTGACCGTTACCCTGTCCGGCAAAAAAATCCAATTTCCCCGGACAATCAGCAAAAATCTTTTTTTAAGAAAAGAAAGGAAAAACCTAAAAATGTAACACCATAAAAGCACTGCCTTTACTGGGCAGTGCTTTTATGTATATTCGCTTATATATAGCATTCATTGATACAAACGTATCAAAAACTACAATGGAAAATGTCTAGATTAGACGAAAATTAAGATTTGGGCCATTTTCGTGAAAAAACTTGACAAGTGAGGAATAATATGATTGTTTTATGCGATAAAATACAATGAAAATTGGGATTACCGCTTGAAAATCACATCGTTGTGATATTGCAAAAATTTAGAATCAGGAAGTGTCCGATGGGGCAGGGTAATTTGCTTTTTATCAAAGGAACAAATCCAGTCGCGTGTCGTATCATCTAAATTGTTTTTTCGCTTTAATACATCTGAAACAATGATTTTGTAATCGGTACTGATAGTAATATACCCTTGGTCAAAAGCTCTATCATGCAGTGCATTGAGACAAAGACCATTATGAGGATTAGCTTTTTCCGTTTTATTTTCGCTATCTTTCCAGGGTTTTATGTGACTGGCAATTAAAAATGCAGGGATAGAAATTCCGGTGATACAGCAGCGATTTTCATAGGCACTCAGGACGGCATTACGGAAAAAGTTCTGTCCATAGCGGATTGAACTTTCCTGTATAATATTCTGTCCTTCGGGGAAACTATAATCATCGTTTTTATCATACAATAATTTCTTTTTCAGCCTTTCATAAACTTCATTTAATTTTTCATAGTTTTGTGAATACGTCTCCCATACATATTGATCCATTTTGCTGCCGTGTGACAATCCTTCAACATTACGCTTTCGTAAATTTTTATCAAATCTGGCTAGATTGCACATTTTCATAGCCATTGCATTAGCACTGCGGTTTAGAATTGATGCTGATTTTTCGATGAGAGGATTT
>NZ_ONTA01000164.1:0-6931 GCF_900320625.1 Megasphaera sp. DJF_B143 | reverse complement strand
ATGATACAATAGGAATAACAGAAATGAGCGGATTGAAAGAAAGGAGTTCGTATATGCTGAATATTAATCTGACCTTTGTGTACTGGTATTTATTTTTACTGAATATCCTTACCTTTGCCCTGTTTGGATTGGAAAAACGATTTCAGGACGGCGGATCTTCCCGTATACCGGAATGGGTCCTGCTCCTGCTGGCTGTACTGGGAGGATCGATGGGAGCTTTCTTTGCTATTTATATTTTTACTTATAAAAAAGACCGGCCAAAATTTAAATACGGAATCCTTGCCCTGTATGCCATACAATTCGCAATCTGTGTCCGGCTGGGCATATTCTGATTTGCCGGTCCTGCATTAGAGGGTAATACACAACGGACCTGCCGTGAAATACCTGGGGTATTTTTTCGGCAGGTCCGTTTGTCTTTTCTATGGGAATTTCCGTACTAGTTCACCCATACACGACAGAATCCGGTGGTGTCTATCAGGCAGTTACCAGTTTATAACCGGCATCGGCAATGACTTTGGCAAATTCTTCTGTAGAGATGTCACGGGTGGCTTCTACGTCGGCTTTGCCGCCATCGAGATCAACCGATACGGCGGTTACGCCATTCATAGCGGATAATGCTTCCTGGACGTGTTTCTGGCAATGCTGGCACATCATGCCTTCAATTTTTAATGTGGTTTTCATAGTGGAATCCTCTTCTTTCTCTGAAAGTAATGTATATCCTGCAGCCGTAATGACTTTTTTAAAGTCATCGGCCGGGATGGCAGATGAACTGGTGACAGTGGCACCTTTGCTGTCCAGATCGACGTGAACCGTTGCAACGCCGGGCATTGCTTCTAGTTCTTTGGTGACCGTGCGGACGCAGTGCTGGCACATCATTCCGTCGATAGTCAGTTTATATTGATGCGCTGCAACAGGTACTGTCTGATCGGTTTCTTCCATGATTTCAGTGGCCGTTGACGGCTGTATTGTAAGTGCATCGGTTGTGGCTGACGAAGTGGTATGGGTGGATTCTGATTGCCTTGTTTCACGTGAAACATGGTGAGTCTGGTGATCTGGTTTAAAGAAGCGCAGGCGCAGGGCATTCATGCAGACACTGAAGCTGGAAAGACTCATGGCCGCTGCACCGATCATCGGATTGAGACGGATGCCAAAGGCCGGATATAGGACCCCTGCTGCCAGGGGAATGCAGATGGCATTGTAGAAGAATGCCCAGAACAGATTTTCTTTGATATTGCGTATGACAGCTTTGCTGAGGCGGACGGCGCTTACGGCGTCGAGGAGATCATTGCGCATGAGTACGGCATCGGCGCTTTCAATCGCTACATCCGTGCCAGCCCCTATGGCAATCCCTAAATCTGCTTTGGCCAGTGCCGGAGCATCGTTGATACCATCGCCAATCATAGCGACCTTATGGCCTTGTGCCTGGAGAGCTGCAATATGGCGTTCTTTATCTTGTGGCAGGACGCCGGCGATTACCTGAGGAATATGGAGCCGCTTGCGGATGGCTTCAGCTGTGCGCTGATTATCCCCGGTCAGCATGACCACGTCGATTCCCATTTTGCCAAAGAGCGAAATCGCCTGGGCGCTGCTTTCTTTTTCCATATCGGCGGCAGCGATGATGCCGATGACTTCTGTACTGTCGGCAAAGATGAGCGGTGTCTTCCCAGCGTCTGCCAGTCCATCCAGCCGTTGTCGGATTTCTTCTGTGGCAATACCCTTTTCTTCCATGAGACGGGTATTGCCAGCATAGTAAGTCTGGCCATTCCATATAGCTTCAATACCACGCCCGAAAAGGGCTTTAAAGTTTGTTACCGCTTCGGGAACGGCATGATGGTCCTGGGCATAATTCATAATAGCTTCTGCCAGGGGATGTTCACTCCCCTGCTCCAGGCTGACTGCCAGCGTAAGCAGTTGGTCTTCTGTTCCCTTGCGGACCCAGATGTCAGTTACGCGGGGGCGGCCTTCCGTAATGGTACCGGTTTTATCCATGACGACTGTATCGATGGTATGGGCCGTTTCCAATGCTTCTCCTGATTTGATGAGGATACCATTTTCGGCTCCTTTACCAGTACCTACCATGATGGCGACCGGTGTTGCCAGTCCCAGTGCGCAGGGGCAGGAAATGACGAGAACAGAAATGGCCGTAGAAAAGGCAAATTCTGCAGTGGCACCGAGCAGGAAGTACCAGACCAGCCCTGTGATAACGGCGATGGTCATGACGACAGGAACGAAAATCCCGGAAATTTTATCAGCCATTTTGGCAATAGGCGCCTTACTGGCACTGGCTTCGTCAACCAGCTTGATAATCTGGCTGATTGTCGTATCCGCTCCGACACGACTGGCCCTGACGTGAATAAAACCTGTTTTATTGATCGTAGCAGAGGTGACGGAATCGCCTTTTTGTTTTTCTACAGGGATACTTTCGCCGGTGATGGCGGCTTCATCGATACTGGTCGATCCTTCAGAAATGATGCCGTCTGCAGGGATGCTTTCTCCCGGGCGGATGACCATTTCATCACCTACGGCGAGTTGTTCTACGGGAATGACCTCTTCTTTGCCATTGCGGAGCACCGTGGCCTGCTTGGGAGCCAGATCCATCAGTTTTTCAATGGCCGTACTGGTTTTTCCCTTGGCGCGGGCTTCCAGGTACTTGCCGATATCGATGAGGGTAACGATCATACCGGCTGATTCAAAATAGAGATTTGTGCTGTACTGGGAAACGAGAGCCCAGTCGCCGTGGCCCATGCCCCAGCTCATGCGGAAAATGGCAAAGACACCATATACGGCGGCTGCCATAGAACCCATGCCCACGAGGGTATCCATATTCGGTGCGCCCTGGAACAGGGTCCGGAAGCCGTTGATATAATACTTTCTGTTGAGATACATGATGGGCAGTATAAGCAGAAATTGGGTAAAAGCAAAGGTGATGGCGTTTTCATCGCCATGGAATATTGCCTGGAACGATTCCGGAACGGGGATGCCGAACCATTCCAGCAGCATATGGTGCATGGCGATATACATGACGGGAATCAGGAACAGGATAGACCCTATCAATCGCTTTTTCATGGCTGCCATATCTTTTTTTGCCAAATCAGAAGGACTGGGCTCTGGAGCCGCAGCTGTTTTTTTATTTCCTCCGGAAAGAGTTGCCCCGTATCCGGCATCTATGACGGCCTGGATGATATCCTGGCTGGATAGCGTCCCTTCATCATATTCGACCTGCATACTATTAGTCAGTAAATTGACACTGGCTTTTTTCATGCCTGCCAGTTTGGAAACGGCTTTTTCGACCCGGCTGGAGCAGGCCGAGCAGCTCATACCGGTAATGGCATATTTCTCATGTTTCATCTCATATCACCTACTTCATTAATTTTTGCAGCATACAGACGAGTTCATCGACGACCTCATCCTTTCCTTCACGGATATCGTGAACGACACAGCTTTTAATATGCTGGGCCAGCAATTCTTTATTAAATGAATTGAGAGCCGATTGGATAGCGCTGACCTGCATCAGGATATCGACGCAGTAACGGTCATTTTCTACCATATTGCGGACACCGCGTACCTGGCCTTCAATCCGGTTGAGGCGTGAAATAAGGCATTTATATTCCTTACTGGTTTTATCACGGTATTTATGTTTGGGACCGGTACAGCAGCACGTTTCGGCCGGATGGTCTGTCAATCCTGTCTCTTGTTTTTTCTCTTCCATCGTATTCTCCTCCTATATACCCCTATCGGGTATCTTTGAGTATAATATACCCACAAGGGGTATATGTCAAGAGGAAACAAGAATTTATTTCAAAAAGATGAAATATGGATTAAAAAAATACAACTAAATGATTTAAATATAGAAAAACGCCGTAAACGTCGCTGTAACGGGCAAAACGTGATTTTATGATATATAATATAAAAAGAAAAATAAAAACGCCTTAAAAGGCGTTTTTATCGACCATCCGTGACAAGCTAAAAAGGACCATACATGACGGTTTCCGCCGTCGTGCATGGTCCTTTACCCGTATACTAATTATTTGAGGAGTTTAGCAACTTCTTGGGTTTCGTCAGTCGCTTTGTCAGCACCGGCAATGATGGCGCCCTGGGCTACGATGCAGTCCAGGTTCTTATCCTTGCGGACCTGTTCGACTTTATTGACGACATCTTTTTCAATAGGAACGATGAGGCTGTTTTCCAGCTTGCTCAGGTTCTGGGCGAGCTGACGGCCTAATTCCTGTTTTTCCTGATCTGTTTTCAGAGTCGGAGCTTTTTTGGCAAATTCCTGATTGGCGTTTTTGATAGCAGACTGCATCTGGGCGCTTACTTTCGGGAAATCTTTATGAGCCTGGACGAGGGTATCAAAATTGACATAGCCAACGCCGGCAGCAAAAGCGGAAGAAGCAGCGACGACGCTCATCATCCCTACTACGGCGAGGGAAGCCAGTTGTTTTCTTAATTTCATTATATGATCCTCCTGTATATTAAAATAATAGGGTTACTGTCTGTTTAGATATTATATCAGAATAGAACGGAAAGTACAACGGTTGTGACCATACTGTGATTATAATTGACAAAATGTTTAAAGTTTTGCATCGGATTGAACCGGTTCAGCTGCGGCTGTAGTTTCATCTTCATCTTTAATGTAGATGTATTTATCCTTTTTCAGCTTGTCGATAATTTCCGGAGCCATGGTCAGCAGCTTTTCAAAGGCCGATGCCTGATATCCGCCTTTTTTGATAGAAAACATTTCGACCCGGTCACCTTTGATGACCAGGACAGCTGTCGGTTCCATTTTGGCACCGCCGCCACCACCGCCGCTCTGACGGCCTGTTTCTTCTTTGCCGTTCACGCCTCCTGTACCAAAACCAAAGGTGATGTCTACAAAAGGAACGAGAATCGTATCGCCAATGTGTACAGCCTGGCCGACGACCGTTTCAACTTTAATCATGTTCTGGAAATTTTCAAAGATTGTTTCTAAATTATTTTTTATATAATTTTTATCCATGAGCGAATTCCTTTCTGTGCTGACGTACGGCCCAAAGCAGCCGGCGGACTGGCGGGGAAACGATGAAGGAAAGGGCATACAGCACAATGACACCGGGATAGATGCGTCCTGCTATTTGTATGTGGCAGTCGTATATTTCATTCAGGAAATCGAATTGCAAATCCTGCGCAGCTTGTGGCAGGAGCATGTAGAGGAAACCGGACAGTATACCCGTCTGATGCGGCTGAGAAAGGCCTAACGTCCCTGTCGTCTGCACGGTGCGGATGCGGCTGTGATGCAAAAGACGCAGGAAGAAAGACAGGCATGATGAAAGAAAGTCTTCAGACCATACATAGTCTTTCCACCAGAATGTATCGGACGCGGCACAGACATCATCTGGTTCCGGGGAGTCTGCACCCTGCAGGGCATCCCGGATTGTGTTTTCAGACAGCGGGTCCTCTTCTTCTTTGTCTGGCTCTTCTGGGTCTTTTTTGTCAGGAACAATACCGGGTGGCTGTCCTCTACCGGATAGGGGTTCCTTATGCCAGCCTATATAGCAGAGTTTCGTTGGTTTCTGACCGAAAACGTAATCCCACTCGTAATACAATCCGTGATTCAGAAAGGAAAGGACCGTCCGGATGTGAAATGGGGATTGAATATCTGCACTCAGACTATACGTAAGCGGCAGGAAGAGAAAGAAGGAACACAGCATAGCGATAAAGGCCAGCAGGCTCAACAGTATCAGCATGATATTCTCTCCTCTCCCGGCAGATGCCGCTATTCCTTGTCATACTTAGAATATTCGCCGCAATACGGATATTTCCTTTTTACGTCAGTCTTCTTCCGCTGTATCATGGAAAATACAATCTACATCAGTATCCCCGAAACAGCGGCTGCAGGAAATACAAGTTGCCGGTTCCGTATCACCGCGGCGCCATCTGTTTGGCAGATCCGGCTGGCGGAGGAGCGGGCGGCACATGGATATAAACGATACAGGCGCGGTATTGAGGAATTCTTCCATCTCAGCGGCACTTCTCCAGCCGCCGACGACACCGATATCGGTCTGGCCCTGCAGTTCTTTGGCTGCTTTTTCTGCATACGGGGCAAAGTACATGGGCTCTTTCGTGCGCCGGATTGCGCGGATCGGGCCTTTGCGGGGCAGGGAGGATGTATTGCCGCCACTGATTTCAATGGCCGAAATGCCGTCGTCAGCCAGCCAGTGCATGACCTGCAGGCTTTCTTCTGCGGTCATACCGCCTTCTTTCATGAAATCGGCGCAGTTCAATTTGACCCATACAGGAAAATCGCTGCCAGCGGTCTGTTTGATGGAAGCAATACACTGACGGAGGAAACGGGCACGGCCCATGAGGTCGCCACCGTATTCATCACTGCGCTGATTATAATAAGGAGTCAGGAATTTGCTGGCCAGATAGCCGTGGGCTCCATGGAACTGGACGCCGTCAAATCCGGCTTTGCGGGCACGCAGCGCCGCCTGTCCTACGTCTTCGACGAGACGCTGGATCTGCTCTTTTGTCAGCGCCTGGGATTCCTGCAGTGTCCGGCCGATTTTATCAGGGACACCGCTTGGACTTACGATAATACGGTCTTCTCCTTCGGGAACCATAATGGCCGAACCCATGATGACAATCTGGGCAATGATTTTTCCGCCTTTGGCGTGGACTGCCTGGGTGATGGCTGCCAGGGGGGCGATACAACTATCGTCATCGAGCAGTATCTGGTGATGCTGGTGCGGTTCCAGTCTGGAAGCAGCAATCATGCCGGTAATGATGATTCCCGTTCCCCCTTCTGCCAGTGTTTCATACATGTGGCAGAGCTTATCTGTCGGATGCCCTTCTGCATCAGCCATACCTTCAAACGTTGCAGAACGGACAATACGGCAGGCTGCATGGATGCCGCCTATGGTACACGCATCAAATAACATGAAAATCTCTCCTT
>NZ_ONTA01000087.1:0-2246 GCF_900320625.1 Megasphaera sp. DJF_B143 | reverse complement strand
GTCAGCGGGATGATGGCGACCATGAGGATGATGAACGGGATGGAACGGATGATATTGACGATAGTTCCGAGAATCTGATTGATTACCCTGTTTTCCAGAATGTGGCCTTTGCTGGTCGTAACCAGGGTGATGCCGAGAGGAATACCGATGATAGCAGCAATGAGAGTAGAGATGGACACCATGAACAGTGTTTCTTCAATACCCTGTATCATTAATTTAATGAGTTCTGGGGACATATCCTAAAACCTCGCTTTCAATAGGTTGCGTCTTAATATACGAATACGCTTCGGTCTGGGCTTTCATATCGCCCATGATGACGACAATCAGATAGCCGAACGGCACATCCTGAATATAATCGATGTTGCCGTAAAGGACACTGACATCGAGATTGAACTTGCGGGCGACATTGACTACCAGCGGTTCGTTGGTAGCGGCTCCCTTGAAACGGAAGCGGACGAGCATATCCCGGTCCGGCGATGGCTGATTGGTGACGCCCAGTTTTTTGATGCCTTCGGGCAGTTCCATATTGATGACCGATTTGACAAATTCCTTCATCGTTTCCGACTGGGGATTGGTAAAGACGTCGATGACCCGGCCCTGTTCTTTGATGACCCCGCCTTCGATGACAGCCACGCGGTCGCAGATTTCCTTGATGACGGCCATTTCGTGGGTAATGATGACGATGGTGATGCCCAGGCGTTTGTTGATATCTTTTAGCAGTTCCAGGATGGATTTTGTCGTCTGCGGATCCAGTGCCGATGTCGCTTCATCGCACAACAGGATTTTCGGATCGCTGGCCAGGGCGCGGGCGATGCCGACACGCTGTTTCTGGCCACCCGAAAGCTGGGACGGATAATTGAACTGACGGTCTGTCAGGCCGACCAGTTCGAGCAGGGAATCGACCTTGCTGCGGATGACTTCTTTGGAAGCGCCAGCCAGTTCCAGCGGAAAAGCGATATTGTCAAAAACGGTACGGGACGACAGCAGATTGAAATGCTGAAAAATCATGCCGATGTTTTTGCGTTCGGCCCGCAGCTGGCTGTCGGACATGGCCGTCAGTTCCTTATCGTCGATGATGACCTTGCCCGTCGTCGGTTTTTCCAGCATATTGATGCAGCGGACGAGCGTCGATTTGCCGGCACCACTTTTCCCGATGATGCCGAAAATTTCGCCGTCATGGATAGTCAGTGAGATGCCTTTCAGGGCCTGGACGTGCGTTTTGCCGCCGTAGGTCTTGGTAATGTTTTCAAAGGTAATCACAAGATCAACTCCTTAATGGATACACCTAGAGGTGCTGATAGCATAAAAAAAGCCGTCAACAGATGCTGACGGTACGTATACAATCATTTCATCTGCCGGATAGAAATCCGTTGGACTTGGCACCTTCCCGCTATGGGGGGTTGCCGCAGCGTCATAGGGCCATTCCCTCGGCTGCTCTGGATGAATAGGTTATGTAATTGCTGAGTTGTATACTAACACTAATAGGAATCCTTGTCAATGTTATTTGTGTAAAAAATTGAATGCCGTTCGAAAAAAATATTTCATCGTCAAGCAGGAATTTACCTTTTTATATCGAATACTTAATATATGAGGAGCAGGATATCCGGATTTTAAGCATGGATGGTCCGGAACGAAGTTTCTCACGAAAGGAAGGGATTTGTATGGCAACAATCGTAAGAGGCAAGAATTTAGAAATTACACCGGCATTAAAGGACTATGTACTGAAACATGAAAAGAAAGTAACGAAGTACTTTGAAAATGAAGTCAATGTCCAGGCTCTTCTTTCCGTCGAAAAAGATCGTAAAATTGCTGAAATCACCTTGAAAGTAGATGGTGTCGTTCTTCGTGGCGTCGAAGCCAATGACGATATGTACGCCGCCATCGATCTGGTTTACGACAAAATGGTACGCCAGATCCACAAATATAAAACGAAGCTGGCACGCCGTATGAAAGGCGGCTCCTTCCATGAAGGACTCGTCGAAGGACCGGCTGCACCGGAAGAAAACTTTGAAATTGCCCGGGTCAAGAAATTTGCAGCCCGTCCTATGGACGTAGAAGAAGCTATCCTGCAGATGAATCTCGTTGGCCACGATTTCTTCGTTTTCTTCAATTCGGAAACGGAAGCCATCAACGTCGTATACAAACGGAAACATGGCAAATATGGCCTGATTGAACCGGAATACTAAGCTGAATCATACAGGGGCTGTGGTATCGCAGAAAAAGGGTACCACAGCCCTTGTTTTTTT
>NZ_ONTA01000091.1:0-3805 GCF_900320625.1 Megasphaera sp. DJF_B143 | reverse complement strand
TGGTCAAGGATAAGGCCGACAACTGGGAAGGCTACGATACGGTCTTTATCGGGTATCCTATTTGGTGGGGCATCGCTGCCTGGCCGGTAGATACTTTTGTCAAGCACAATGACTTCAGTGGCAAGACGGTCATCCCCTTTGCCACGTCGGCCAGTTCGGGCCTCGGCGACAGCGGCAGACAGCTGCAACAGATGGCTGGCACGGGCAGCTGGCTGGAAGGCAAGCGTTTCCCGTCCAATGTGTCGGAAAGTACGGTTCAGCAGTGGGTTCAGAGCCTGAATCGCTGATAGAAAAAGAAGGAGGTTGTCTGAATAAGGCAGCCTTCTTTTTATTTAAATAATCATAGCAAAAAAGCATTGATTAACAAAGTTCATAGGTATTTGTTATTCAATAGATAGCAAAGTATACTGTAATCAAGCAATAGAGAGTTTCAAAAGTGTTGAAAAAGGAGAATGTAACATGAAAAAACATCAGAAAGCCTTATTAATAGCGGCTGCTTTATGGGTGAGTACCTTTCCCTTTTCTGGATTCGGCACGGGTGCCGCATATGCGGCGACACCGGCAGCGGTTTTGCAGGCGAGATCGCAGATGAAACAGTCTTCCATCAGCGAATTAACGAATGATACACGGGTATTCAAGGTTGACCCCAAGATTGAAGCGAAGAATGTCCGCTTTCAGAACCGTTATGGTTTCGACATCGCTGGCCACCTTTATTTGCCGAAAAATTTCGATGCCCAGAAGCAATATAAGGCCGTCGTCGTTTCGGGGCCTTTCGGCGCTGTCAAAGAACAATCTTCCGGCTTATATGCTCAGGAAATGGCAAAACACGGATATGTTGCTGTCGCCTTTGATCCGTCCATGACTGGAGAAAGCGGGGGTACGCGCCGTAATATGGCTTCGCCTGATATCTTTGTAGAAGATTATAGTGCTGCTGTCGATTTCATCAGTAATTTGAAATTCGTCAATCCCGATAAAGTAGGGGCTATTGGCATCTGTGGTCTGTCCGGTATGGCCCTGACGGCTGCTGCCAATGACACGCGCATCAAAGCCGTCGCAACTTCAGCGATGTATGATATGTCCGACAGTATCCGCAATCACTATCAAGGAGATTACTATACGCCGGAACAGCGGGAAAAAGTGAAGGAACATTTGGCTGTTATGCGGGACAAAGAAGCCAAAGAAGGGAAAGCTATCCCGGGCTCGCATGAACTGGCCGTCGATGCGCAGGGACATGTCATTTCTCATGATACGATGTTTCCAGACAAACTGCCAGCCGATGCAAATAGTGTAGTGAAAGGATTTTATGATTATTACGTAGGGCGGGCATATCATCCGCGGTCCATCAACTCCAATACACTGGCCTGGGATTCGACAACGCCGTATGGATTCTTCAACTTCTCTCTCATGGAACACATTGATGAAATCAGCCCGCGTCCGGTCCTGCTCATTACCGGTGAGAAAGCTCACTCGAAATACTTTGCCGATGCGGCGTATGCTAAATTAAAGGCTCCGAAACGGGAAATCGTTGTTCCCGGGGCTACGCATACCGATTTATATGATCAGATGGATAAGATTCCTTTTGCCGATTTGGTCCAATTTTTTGACGATGCCTTGAAATAAAAGTAAGCACCTTAGAAAGGATCCTTCATATGTTATCTTTGTCGCAAGCCTTGAAACGATGGAGCCGGGAGCCGGTCATCGGTACGACAGCAGACGAAATTGAAACCATGCGCTTTTACAGCCGACAGGCGCAGAAGATTCTCATGGAAATCAATACACAGTACCATGAACCGGAAGTACTGCGCCAACTTTTTTCACGGCTCATCGGCCGTCCTGTCGATGATACATTTGCCTTCTTTCCACCGTTTTATACGGATTTTGGCAAGAATATCCATCTTGGCAAGAATGTCTTCTTCAATAGCGGCTGCAAGTTCCAGGACCAGGGAGGTATTTTCATCGGCGATAATGTCCTCATTGGACATAATGTTGTCCTAGCTACGCTCAATCATCATCCAGCCCCGGATAAACGGAGTGAGCTCATGCCGGGCCGGATTGTCCTGCATGAAGGCGTCTGGATTGGGGCTAATGCGACCATAACAGCTGGGGTCACTGTCGGCCGTTATGCCATCGTCGCAGCCGGTGCCGTCGTGAACCGGGACGTCCCACCGTATACTGTCGTCGGCGGCGTACCGGCTCACTTTATCAAAAACATTGAACAGTGAGGTTTTATAGCTGGCTTATTTTTTCTGCCTCTTCCTTCAAGAGATGGATGAATTGCTGGGTCCCTTTGGAGAATATTTGGAATCGTTTCCATACGATGAACAGGGTATCCTCCAACAACGGGTCCAAGAGGCGGAAGCAGAGCGCCGGGTCATAGGGTGGCACGTTGATGATTTTTTCCAACATGATGCAGGACCCCAGCCCTTCGCGGACCATGAGGGATGCATTATAGGCCAGATTGTAGGTTGCCTGGATGTTCAATTCGGCAAAGGGCTTTTTTATCCATGTCTGCAATTTATTGCCATGGCTGTTGGCTTGCAATACCTGCTGGGACAGGATGAGATTTTCCGACCATAAATCTTGTGGCCGGATTGCCTCCCTGGCTGCCAACGGGTGGCTGCGCTGCAAAAGAAGGCCCCAGTGATCGGTGTATGGGCAGGGCAGGACCTCATATTTTTCCGTATCGACATGACCGTAGACGACGGCGATGTCGATGAGTCCTTTGTCGAGGGCTTCCATGATGGCCTGTCCATCGCCACTGGTAACGTGGAAATGGAGGTTCTTGTAGTGGCTTTGCAGTTTATGGGCAGTCTGCATGATGAAGCGGACACTGTCGGATTCAGCCGAACCGATGCGGATGTTTCCGTTTAGTTCCGTATCGTCACTGCGCAGTTCCTGTTCCGTATGGCTGGCTAAAGACAGGATTTCTTCAGCCCGCTTTTTCAGGAATAGGCCTTCCTCGGTGAGCGTAATGCGACGGGGGCCGCGGATCATCAGTTCTTTTCCCAGCATCTCTTCCATGTCACGCAACTGCCGCGACAGTGTCGGCTGGGACAAGTGCAGGGCTTCGGCTGCGTGGGTAATGCTTTCTTCTCGGGCGACGGTGAGGAAATAATTGAGTACCCGTAAATCTAACATCATTATCAATCCTTTCCTGGTAGATAAATCTCTTCTTTCAGGCCTTTCAAAAAGGCTTCGCACGTCGGCGACAGGAGCTGGTGTTTTTTCCAGGCTGCGAGACATGAGACGGTGACGGCTATATTCGCCGCACCGGTCATATTCTGTTCCCTGGCGACGGCCAGGAAGTATTGCAGGGTCCGTATTTCCATGATGTCACTCCTATAGGCTGATTTTTCTTTAGTATACGCCTTTTGGAAGGGCCTTACAATAAAGGTGTCATATCATAAATGACATGGAACTGTAACCGTTCTTGAGTTGTTGTTTGTCCTTCTCCGGAGTATAATAAATCGTACTTTCTGATTTGTTTCTTCGGGGGAGGATTTTTTTATGGATTACATTGTCAATACGTTTACCTTTGAGCTGGAACACGGCGGGCCGCACGTGCATTTCCTGGCCTTTATTTTATTTATCATCATCGGCATCGCCATCCTGCACGGCGTCTTCCGGGGCGTCATCGAGGTATTGAGCCGCGTGACGAAAGTCCCGCGGGACAGCTGGCGCAATGTCTTCCGCTTCATGCCGACCCTGCTGGGCATCCTCCTGGGAATCCGTCTGACCAAGGATATCCTCAATCTGCCCGATTTCGTCCAGCATATCTTGTCCTATCATTATCACAGTGTCGTCA
>NZ_ONTA01000163.1:0-3601 GCF_900320625.1 Megasphaera sp. DJF_B143 | reverse complement strand
TATGTATTATATAAGGGGCGACAAAGGAAATAAAGTACTACTCCTTGAATACGGGCTTATTATCACGAAAAGCAGCAATGCGGGCTAATGATTCTACACGATAGCCGAGTGCTTCCAGCCGGCCGCGTCCGGGCTGGAATGATTTTTCAATGACAATGCCGATGCCTGCAGGGATAGCGCCGGCCTGGCTGACTAATTCGGTCAGGCCGACTGCTGCGGCGCCACTAGCCAGAAAGTCATCGATAATCAGTACGCGTTCGCCGGCATGCAGGTATGATTTGCTGAGGCTGGCTGTATAGGTTTCTTCTTTTGTATACGAATAGATAGACGCTGTGTATACAGCATCCTGCATGAGAAGAGATTTTTTCTTGCGGGCAAAGACGACGGGAATATTTCCCATTGCGACGGCTGTCGCCAGTGCAATTGCGATACCGGATGATTCGATAGTCACGATCCGGTCAATCGGGCAGTCGGCGAACCGGCGGGCAAATTCCTGTCCCATTTTCATTACCAGTGATGGGTCAATCTGCTGATTGAGAAAATTATCCACCTTTAAAATACGGTTGTCGATAATCGTACCATCCTGCAAGATGCGTTTTTTCAATTCTTCCATGAGGGGGCCTCCTAATAGTTATTATAACCAGTCTAATACGATTTGTGAGGGAAGTCAACGTCTGATTTCAGAGGGTCAGGCCCGTCAGAATCACGGATTTGACGCTGTTTTACTGCAATTTTCCGTTTACTTATGAAAGCAAAACGGGTATACTAAAGTTGTGTCACTAATGCTTATATGTCTTTTAAGGAGGTTCATTGAATGCAATCCATTCGACGTTTATATGTTACCAAAAAAGGTCCTTTTGCCCAGGATGCACAGAGGATGCTCAATGATTTGAAGAAAAACTTGCTTATTTCGGGTCTGACCGATGTCAAGATTTTCAATCGTTATGACGTAGGTGGTTTGGATGATGCAGCCTTTGAAGCAGCCAAGAATATGATTTTTTCGGAACCGCCTGTCGATGCCGTATACGATGAATTGCCGGCCGGTAAAGACGATACGGTACTGGCAATCGAATATCTGCCGGGGCAGTATGACCAGCGTGCCGATTCGGCGATGCAATGCCTGCAGATGCTCACTATGAACAGTGACAGTGCTGTCCGCACGGCACAGGTCATTGTTTTATCGGGCACCCTTTCCGCTGATGATATTGCCGCTATTAAGCATTATTGTATCAATCCGGTAGAAGCCAGGGAAGCGTCGCTGGATCAGGTAACGGACCTTTCCATGGCATGGGAAAAACCGGCTGACGTTCCGACTATCGATGGCTTCGATACGATGGATGATGCAGCACTCCGGGAATTATCTGCCCATATGGGTCTGGCTATGAGCTTTGATGATCTGAAATTTGTGCAGACTTATTTCCGCGATGAAGAAAAACGTAACCCGACGATTACAGAAATCCGGGTTATCGATACGTATTGGTCTGACCATTGCCGCCATACGACGTTTATGACGGAATTGACCGACATTTCCTTTGAAGACGGCACATATACAGCTCCTATCCAGAGAGCCTACGAAGCATATAAAACGACGCGTGATGCATTAAAACGCAATAAACCACAGACGCTGATGGATATGGCAACCATTGCCGTAAAGGAATTAAAAGCAGCTGGCAAATTACAGAATCTGGATGCCTCTGAAGAAATCAATGCCTGCACCATCATCATTCCTGTCGATGTGGATGGCAAAGAAGAAGAATGGCTTCTCCTCTTTAAAAATGAAACACATAACCACCCGACGGAAATCGAACCGTTCGGCGGTGCTGCTACCTGCCTGGGCGGCTGTATCCGCGATCCTCTGAGCGGCCGGTCTTATGTATATCAGGCTATGCGTGTTACCGGTGCAGGTGATCCACGGCAATCCATTAAAGATACACTGCCAGGGAAACTTCCGCAGCGTACGCTGACGACAGGCGCTGCTAAAGGATATAGCTCCTATGGCAACCAGATTGGCCTGGCGACAGGGGAAGTAAAAGAATATTATCACCAGGGATTTATTGCAAAACGCATGGAAATCGGTGCTGTTCTGGGGGCGGCTCCGCGGGCCAACGTTATCCGGGAAGAACCGGTTCCCGGAGACATAATCATCCTGCTGGGCGGCAAGACCGGCCGTGATGGCATGGGCGGCGCAACTGGTTCTTCCAAAAAGCATACAGTAGAATCCTTGGAAACGTGTGGCGCCGAAGTCCAGAAAGGGAACGCCCTGACGGAACGGAAAATCCAGCGCCTGTTCCGCCGCCATGAAGTGACAGTCCTCATCAAACGGTGCAATGATTTTGGCGCCGGCGGTGTATCCGTCGCCATTGGCGAACTGACCGATGGCCTGGATATTAATCTCGATAAAGTCCCGAAGAAGTATGAAGGTCTGGATGGAACGGAACTGGCTATTTCTGAATCGCAGGAACGGATGGCCGTCGTAGTGGCTCCGGAACATGTAGAAGAATTCATGAAATACGCGGCGGAAGAAAATCTGGAAGCGACGATTGTTGCCGTCGCTACCGATACGAAACGACTGGTCATGCACTGGCGCGACCAGAATGTCGTCAATATCACCCGGGCATTCCTCGATACTAATGGCGTAACGCAGAAGCGGAATGCCATTGTCACTGCTCCGGAAGAAAAAGATTTCTTTACGGCAGCTCCTGTAAGTGATGTCAAAGATGCATTCCTCAAGACGATGGCAACGCTGAATGTCGCGTCAGAACAGGGACTGGCAGAACGCTTTGACAGCACTATCGGATCGCGGACGGTACTCATGCCCTTTGGCGGAAAGTATCAGAAGACGCCCGTAGAAGGCATGGTCGCCAAGATTCCTGTCCCGGGAAGTAAAACGACGACTGCCAGCATTTTCACGCACGGCTATGATCCGGACCTGGCCGTATGGAGTCCGTTCCACGGCGCATTGTATGCCGTACTCCAATCGGTAGCGAAATTGGTTGCTCTCGGCGGTGACCGTCGTCAGGCTTATCTGACGATGCAGGAATTTTTCCAGAGCCTCGGCACCAATGAAAAAGCCTGGGGCCAGCCGGTCAGCGCGCTCCTCGGGGCATATGTGGCACAGAAAGAGCTGCAGATTGCTGCCATCGGCGGCAAAGACAGTATGAGTGGCACCTTTGAAAATCTGACGGTTCCTCCTACGCTCGTATCCTTTGCTATCGTACCGGAAAAGACCAATCATATTATTTCTCCGGAATTCAAACAGGCTGGCGATATGGTTCTGCTCTTTGATCTGCCAAGGGATGCCGAAGATATGCCTGATTTTGATGTGTTCCGCCGTCATTGTGATTTCCTCCATCAGGCTGTTCTCGATGGCAAGGTCCGGGCTATGCATGCCGTAGGCCAGGGCGGGGTTGCTGCGGCGCTGGTACAAATGGCGTTTGGCAATCGCATTGGCTTTACCGTTGATGACCAGTTCCCCGTACAGGAACTCTTCAATCTCCGGTATGGAGCTATTCTTGTTGAAACTGATGAAGCGACTGCACGCATCTGGGAAAAAGAAGATCACGTGTGCCGTGTTGGCGTAACGAAAGAAGCTGCCGACATT
>NZ_ONTA01000159.1:0-4361 GCF_900320625.1 Megasphaera sp. DJF_B143 | reverse complement strand
GCTAAATTGAAAGAAGGCTCTATCCGTCTGGTCATGGGCAACAGTGATGTGCCCGTCGGCCAGTATACGCAAAAGATCCTGACATTCTATGGCCTCGATGAAACGGCTATTGCCCGTGCCGGCCGCATCACGTATGGTTCCAATGTCAAGGAAGTGACGACCCAGGTCAGGGAAGGCAGTGCCGACTGTGGCGTCATTTATGCGACCGATGCTTTTAGTGCCCGCCTGAAACCGGTCGATGAAGCGACGAAAGACATGTGTGGACAGGTCATTTATCCGGCAGCAGTTATGAAACACAGCCAGCATCAACAGGAAGCCCGGGCCTTCCTGGACTATCTGAAAGGGGATGGGGCCATGCGGATTTTTAAGAGCGTCGGCTTTAGTCCCGTCTCGTAAGGAAGCGGTATGATGGACTGGTATCCTCTGTGGAACAGCCTGCGCATTGCCGGCATTTCCTGCATCCTCGTCTTTTTCAGCGGCATCTGCCTGGCCTATTACGTTGCCCGCCTGCCCCGCATATTAAAAGGAATCCTCGATGTCGTCCTCACGCTGCCACTGGTCCTGCCGCCGACGGTCTGCGGCTGGCTGCTCCTCCTCGTCTTCGGCCTGAAGCATCCTGTCGGCATGTTTCTCAACGATGTGGGTATCCGCTTTGTCATGACCTGGTACGGCGGTGTCCTCGCTTCGTCAGTAGTGGCCTTTCCCCTCATGTACCGCACGGCCCGCGGGGCCTTTGAAAGTTTTGATGAGACACTGGCCTGGAGCGGCCGGACACTGGGCCTGTCCGATACGTATATTTTCTGGCACATCCGTATGCCCTGCTGCCGTCAGGGTATCATCGCCGGGACGGTGCTGGCCTTTGCCAGGGCACTGGGAGAATATGGGGCGACGACCATGCTCATCGGATACATCCCTCACAATACGGCGACGATTTCTACGACGGTCTATCAGCTCTGGCGTACCAATGATGAATACCACGCGTTTATCTGGGTCCTCGTCAATATCGCTATCAGTGCGGTCGTGCTGCTCACCATCAACGTATATGAAAAAAGAGGCCGTGAAAGGAGACGCCTTCTATGAGCCTGTCTGTCCATATAGAAAAGAAGCTGGGCGCCTTTACCCTGTCTGTCCATTTTGAAACAAGGGGCGGTGTCCTCGGCATCCTCGGCGCTTCCGGAAGCGGCAAGAGCAAGACCCTGCAGTGCATCGCCGGTATCGAAAGACCCGATGCCGGGCGGATCGTGCTCAACGGCCGCGTCCTGTTCGATTCCCGTTCCCGCACGGATATGCGCGTTCAGGACCGGCATGTAGGCTATCTGTTTCAAAATTACGCCCTGTTCCCCCATATGACGGTAGAGGAAAATATCTATAGTGGTATCCGCTATCTCAAGGATAAACGGGAGCGACAGCGGCGGGTCGATGATATGATCGGACGGATGCACCTGACCGGCCTTTCGGACCGTAAGCCGGGACAGCTTTCGGGAGGGCAGCAGCAGCGGACGGCCCTGGCGCGCTGCCTCATCAATGAACCGGATATCCTCCTTCTCGATGAACCGTTCAGCGCCCTCGATACATGGCTCAGGGAGCAGCTGCTGGCCGAATTGAAGCAGCTGCTGACGTACTATGACAAAGATGTCCTGATCGTCACCCATAACCGGGACGAAGCCTATCAGTTATGCCGGCATATAATCGTTCTGGAAGATGGCCGCGTCGATTCGTCCGGGAAGGTACAGGACATCTTTTCCGCGCCGCCTACCAGGGCGGCGGCTATCCTGACGGGGTGCCGGAATATTGCGCCGGCCCGCCTTCTGGAAAATGAAGTAGTCGTGCCGGACTGGAATCTCCGTTTTCACCCGGAACGCCCTGTCCCGCCGGGCCTGTGTGCCGTAGCCATAGGAGAACGGTCGTTTGTGCCGGGCCGGGAAGAAAACGGTCAGACTGTTACGGTAGAGACGATTCTGGAACGGCCCTTTTCCTGGCTGGTACAATTCCGCTACCGGAATCAGAAAGAGAATACGCCGTCTCTCTGGTGGCAGGTAGATAAAACAAGTCATGAACCGCCACAGGTATTGTCTCTGGGCGTATCTTCCCGTGATATACTGCTTCTGCATACATAAAGAAAGGAACCCTGTATACGATGAAATCTCTTTTTTCCAAACTATTCGAAGAACTTTCTTCCGGGCGCAGTGCCGTATTACTGACAATTATTGATACGGTGGGTTCGACTCCCCGCGGCGCCGGCAGCCACCAGCTGATCCTGGAAGACGGATCGGCGCCGGGAACGGTCGGCGGGGGCTATCAGGAACACCTGGCCTGTGAAGCAGGCAGGAAGGCTCTGAAAGAAAAAAAGTCATTCATACTGCCACTGGTCCTGCACGAGGATCCTGTAGCAGATATCGGGGCCGTATGCGGCGGCGAACTGCGCGTATTTTGCCAGTATTTTGATCCGGCTGTCCCGTCCCTGATGCCCCTGCTGGCCCGGGCGGTGCAGTGCCTGTCCGGTCAGCATGCCTGCCGGCTCTTCTTGGATCTGACTGATCCGGCGCATTGGGGCATGGCCCTTTTGACAGATGATGGACCGGTATATTGTGGTCATGACTGCTATTTGCAGCAATTTCATGAAGAACCGGGTCAGAAAAGCTCCATACCGGCCATAGTATCCCTTCCAGGACATCTCTTATATAAAGAAATACTGGCCTATCCCCGGCGGGTCATCGTTTTCGGGGGCGGTCATGTGGCGAAAGCACTGGTTCCACTCTTGACAGGGCTGGGATTTTCCTGTACTGTTGTCGAAGACCGGGGCGAATTTGTATCTGCCAGCCGTTTTCCTGATGCGGCCGCGCGGATTACAGCTGATTTCCATCACCTGGCAGACTATGTCCCGGTATCAGGCGACGATTATGTCTGCATTATGACCCGTGGCCATCTGGGGGACTATGACGCACAAAAATATGCCCTTTCCTGTCATCCCGGTTACATCGGGGTCATCGGCAGCCGGGCAAAGTTAGCTTTCGTCCGTTCCAAACTATTAGCTGACGGATTTCCTGCAGATGCCATCGACGCCTGCCACGCGCCTATAGGCCTGCCCATTTCGGCGGCGACACCGGAAGAAATCGCCGTCAGTATCGCTGCCGAACTCATTGCTGTCCGGGCCCGCCGTGAAGGCCGTGAAAAAGAGGATGCCAAAGTCTGGAGAGCGTATAGGAATGAACATTGTCGTATATAAAAAAGATTCGGATGAACATGTATCCACCCTGTGGGAGGGCATAGGCCGTATCCTGCCGGAACTGGCACGGACTGATGTCCCGGTCGTACTGGCCGTTACCGGTGCCGGCGGCAAAACGACCTGTATTGCCGCTCTGGCACGAGAATTGATGGACAGAGGCAAACGCGTCCTCGTCGTGACGACGACCCATATGTATCAGCCCGAACGGTATGGCGTGCTGACCGATGATGCCACCGCAATCGTCCGGCAGATGCGGGAAACGGGTATTGCCGTGGCGGGGCTTCCCTGTGATGGCGGCAAGATTTCGTATATCGGTGATGCGGCCTATCATACAGCGGCGCGCCATGCCGATGTCGTCCTCGTCGAAGCCGATGGATCGCGGCGCCTTCCTTTTAAAGTGCCGGGGGTGAACGAGCCGGTCCTTCCCGCCCGGTGTGACGCCGTACTGTCCATTGCCGGCCTGTCGGCACTGGGACGGTCCTTGCAGGCTGTCTGCTTCCGCTGGGATGAGGCGGCTGATGCGGCACGGCGGTTTGGACGGACCTTTCCGCAGGAAGCGGCTGACGGGACCGTACCGCTGTCTATCAGCTTGTTTGCCCGGCTCTGGCAGAACTGCTGCCTTTCCGGCATGGCATGGGATATCCCGGTCCTCCCCGTACTGAATCAGGCCGACACGCCCCAGCACCGCATCGCTGCCAGCCTGATTTTCCAGGAAATGGATCTTCCTGCAGGGCTCATCACGTCCTTTGCCGGAAAGGAAGGGATTCCGTGCATATAAGCCTGATATATATGGCTTCCGGGCAGGGGCGCCGGTTTGGAAGAAATAAACTGCTTATTCCTTTTGTCGGAAGACCCTTGTATCAGCATGGGTTTCTCCAGCTCCGGGAGGGGATGGAATCTGTGCGGCAAGAGGGAATAGGGTGTGATATCGTTGTCGTTTCACCCTATGAAGAATTGCGCCACTGGTGTCGGGTACGGGGAGCACAGGTGTATCCCAACGATGCCAGTCAAGAGGGCATAGCCGCCTCGATCCGCATTGGTACCGCCACTCGTGACAGCGATGCCTATGGTTTTTTTGTGGCTGACCGGCCTCTGCTGCAGGCACAGACCATAGCCAGTTTTTTGACGGGATATG
>NZ_ONTA01000156.1:0-3616 GCF_900320625.1 Megasphaera sp. DJF_B143 | reverse complement strand
GCCAAAACGATTTTATACGTGCCGCAGGACAACCGTCCCGTTGACTTTGCCTATACGGTCAGTACGGCAGAAGATGCCGGATATACGGTGATAACTCCGCCAGACCGGTATTTATCGGGGTCTAATTTCCAGGGTTCTCCCGATAAGCTTATGGAATGGGTAGAAGAAAATGCCGGCAAAGCCGATGCTATGGTACTGTCGGTGGATTCCCTGGTCTATGGGGGACTTGTCGATTCGCGCAAACATAACCTTTCTATGGATACTCTGCTGGCCCGTTTGGAAAAGGTAGAAAACCTGCACAGCAAGTTTGGCAAAGTGCCGATTTATGCTTTCAGTACAGTCATGCGCAGTCCCTGGGCCGGTGGCAAGGGCGTCGAACCGGATTACTATCTCAAATCCGGCAGTGACATTTATGAGCTGGCATCACTCCAGGCAAAGATGGATGAAGAAGGATTGACTCCGCAGGAACGGAATGACTGGTTCAGCATCATGCGCCGCGTCCCGGCCGAATATCTGCAGGACTGGTTCAGCCGCCGTAAGAAGAATATGGCCATCAACTATCGCCTCATTAGTGATGCCCGAAAAGGCATCTTTACCTATTACAGTCTCGGTCATGATGATAATTCTGTCCGTACCCAGTCGTCACTGGAATCGAAATATCTTGAACAAGCAGGAGCCGATATCCCGAAGACCAGTTTCGGGTCGTTCCCGGGCGCTGATCAGCTGGGGTTGCTGCTCATTACGCGGGCTAATAATGATTTTAATAATTATCATCCTAAAGTAACGGTCATCTATCCTCTCGGCGGGGGAGAAAAGACTGTGCCGAGTTACGACGGACAAGCTATAGGGAAGACGATTGCCGAACATATTGAAGCTATCGGCGGTACGATAACGGACAAGGAAAAGCCGGACCTGCTGCTGGCCGTCAATACGCCTCTTACGACATCGACGCGTGAATCGGGGAATTTTGAAAATTTCCCCATCATGCTGGACTCGACGCGGACATTCCTCACACAGATAGAAAAGGCTATGGCCCAGAATATACCAGTCAGCCTCGTCGATATGGCCTTTTCCAACGGGTCAGATAATACGCTGATATATGGTTTATATAAGGATAAGATGATGTATCAGCTGGCGGCATATAATGGATGGAATACAGCCAGCAATTCTGTCGGATATGGTATATCTCAGGGGATTCTGGCCCGGTATATGTCTCCCGATGCCCATCAGCGCATGCTGACGACCCAGTATCTGGACAACTGGGCGTATCAGGCCAATGTCCGGGATTATATTTACCGGATACAGCAGAAGGTAGAGGCCAATACAGAGCAGAAGTATTATCCGACGGTGATGAGCGAAATGCAGAGCCGTACGAAAGAACAGCTCCAGCGGTATGCCCAGACATATCTGGGCATCGATCCCCGTACTGTCAATGTCACATTCCCGTGGAACCGGCTGTTTGAAGTCTACGTCGATGTTCATTCTCAGCCGGATGTAAGTCTGGAAAGTGATGTCCGGCAGGGACTGCGCCAGAAAGAACTGGACCGTCTGGCGGCCCAGCAGGAAGCAGCCCGCAAGGCTCTGGAAGCAGAAAAACAGAAAACGGTTAAAGATAAAAATGCCAAGATAGATCCGAAAGTAAAAGAAGAACTGGAACAGGCTGAACAGGCTGCGCGGGAACAGTACGAAGCAGAGTTGCAATCCCAACAGCTGGCCCGGGAAGAAGAACAGGCCCAGAATAACCGGACCTGGGTTCCCAAAGACTAGGACAGAAGAAGGTAGTTTACAGATTGTAGTTTTTGAAAAAACGGGTGCAGAAGGGACAATATGAACCAGCAAAAAGCCCATGGATGTGTACGATGAAAGGTGTACATATCCATGGGCTTTTTTGCTGGCTTTGTTAAGTTCGTGCGATGGGGATGACTTTCGTTTTTTCGGTCTTGCAGATAGCGTTGCCATTAGTCGCATTTGTAATGGCCTGGATTGCCGGACCGGCCTGCTCTTCCGGAATTTCCAGAGTAAATGTGACGTCAGAGGCAAAGGAACGGTCTGCAATGCGAACGGCATACGATGGGACCAGACGTTCTATGACGCTCACAAAGGAATAGGGGAAGGAAACGTTTACGACCTGATAAGGGAGATAGTCGGCAATTTCCGCTGCTTCCAGACCGAGGGTTACACAATGGCTGTAAGCCCGTATCAGGCCGCTGGCACCGAGCTTGATGCCGCCGAAATAGCGGGTGACGACAACAACGGTGTTGGTGATGCTGTTTTTTTTCAGTACTTCCAGCATCGGGCGGCCAGCTGTTCCCGACGGTTCTCCGTCGTCACTGGATTTCTGGATGGCGCCGGCAGGACCAATCTGATAGGCATAACAATTGTGCCGGGCATCCCAGAATTCCTTGCGCCGGGCTTCGATGAAAGCAGATGCTTCCTCTTCGCAGGTCACTTCTCTGAGATGGACGAGAAAACGGGATTTTTTTATGGTATATTCTGTTTCGGCACTGCCATAAACGGACGTAATATGCGGACTGGTCATAATCGGATTTCCTCGCAAATTATAAATGTGTATAAAAAAGCCGCCGGAATCCGGCGGCCTTAGTTTCATTGGTGGGAATAGTTGAATTCGAATCAACGACCTTCACGATGTCAACGTGACGCTCTAACCAACTGAGCTATACCCCCATGCGACTTGTTTAGTATACTCAATTTCACACGTATTGTCAAGTATCTTTGAAGAAAAAATAAAATTTTTTTTTCAAAGATACTTACAGTCTGTACACGGCAAATCCTGCGGCTATGGCAGCGAGAAAACGTGTTGGCAGAGGTATCCTATCAGTAGTATAATATGTCTATCGTGCTGGAAAGGGGGAGAAAAAATGGCCCGCATTGTATTGGTTACAGGAGGCGCCCGCAGTGGCAAGAGTCAGTTTGCCGAGCAATATCTGGAGGCGTGTCCCGGACGGCATGGGTATATTGCAACGGCCCGGGTCCTGGATGATGAAATGGCAGACCGGGTGGCCCGTCACCGCAGCCGTCGTCCGGCGTCGTGGCAGACCTTTGAAGTACCGTCTGGACTGGGAAATCAGATTGACCATATTTTACAGCAGACTGATAACATCCTGCTTGATTGTCTGACCCTGTATTTTTCTAATTTCCTGCTGCAGCGTGACGGAGATGATTTCTCCCATATCCTGAAAGAAGCAGAGAACGAATGGGACGGGGTGCTGCGGGCCGTGCGTCAGAGCGGGGATGGTGTCTTCGTCGTTGTTACCAATGAACTGGGATCGGGCATCGTCCCCATGGCAAAAGTGAGCCGCCAGTACCGTGATCTCATCGGTTTCCTGAATCAGCATACCGCTGCGGAAGCAGATGAGGTGTATCTGAGTGTATGTGGCATTACTATGGAAATTAAAAGCCGGCAGGTCCATCTTCCATTGCGGGAGGAACGGCCATGACGAGTTTTCTCATTGCCCTCCAGTTCCTGACGCGGATACAGCTGGCCCGGCATCTGACCTGGACGAATGAGGCCTTTGGCGCGTCACTGCGATGTTTTCCGCTGGTGGGAGGCTGTATCGGCCTGTTCCTGTGCCTGTGCTGGTTTGCTGTAGGTCTG
>NZ_ONTA01000241.1:0-5260 GCF_900320625.1 Megasphaera sp. DJF_B143 | reverse complement strand
CTGGGAGCCGCATCGGGCTGCATCGCCGGTCTCGTAGCCATTACGCCGGCTGCCGGCTTCGTCGCCCCCCTTCCGGCTCTCTATATCGGTGCCATCAGCGGCATCATCTGCTATCTGGCCGTTGCCGTCTGCAAGAACCGTCTGGGCTATGACGACGCTCTCGACGCCTTTGGCATCCACGGTATCGGCGGTACGTGGGGTTCCATCGCAACTGGCCTCTGGGCTACAGTTGAAGTCAACCCCGACGGTGCCAATGGCCTTTTCTACGGCGATGCTCATCTTCTGATGGCACAGATTATTTCGACAGTCGTTGCGTACGCGCTGGCTATTATCGGATCCATTATACTCTATAAAATCATCAGCCTCTTCACGAATTTCCGCGTCGACGCCGATGAAGAAGTGGTCGGACTCGATATCAACGAACACGGCGAACGCGGCTATACGCAGCAGACATTATAATATGGACAGCAACGGCCAGTGTCACACCCTTACCCAAGCACTGGTCTTTGCCGCATCAGCTGCGGGATTGGCATGACGATCCCAAGACGTGTTACATGTATCTCCTTAACAAACAATCCCGCAGCTGATGCTATAATAGATATATATCCCAATGCAGGAGTGATTATATATGAGAAAAATTACAAAAATAGACATCGTGACCCGTCCGAGCAAGCTGGATGAACTCAAAGCCGCCCTGAACGCTATCGGCGTCATGGGCATTACCGTCAGTCAGGTCTATGGCTGTGGCACACAGAAAGGCCATATCGAAGTATACCGGGGCAAGGAATACCAGGTAAACCTCCTCCCTCATATTAAAGTAGAAACGGTCGTCTGCGAAGTCCCTGTCGATGATGTCATCGAAACGGCCATGCGCATCTGCCAGACGGGGGAACCGGGCGATGGCAAAATCTTCGTGTTCAACGTCGAAGATGCCGTCCGTATCCGTACGGGAGACCGCGGAGCCGAAGCCATTATGGATGAAAAAGAACCTCCTACAACGTAATTCCTGATACGACGAAGAGGCCGCTCCACGAAGCGAAATGCTTCATGGGGCGGCCTCTTTTTCCGTATGGAATCCTATGGGAGTTTTCTTATCCGTCTACCGATTCCAGTGCTTTTTTGATTTTGGATGCCACACCGGTCATTTTATAGGCCGGGATGGAGCAGACACCGAGGCGGATGCCCCGTGCCAGAGGAGCAGCAAAAATGAGGTCTTCCTGAAGTTTTGCACAGGCCTGAGCCGATTTCAGCGTCGGGACAGAAATGAAAAATCCCGCCTTATAGGGAACAAAATCGAGATTGCAGGCCCGGGCTTCTTCCATGAAAATATCTGCACGGCGGCGGATATTCTGGAAATAGTTATTTTCTTCTGTTTCCAGTTCTTTCAGCAGTGCCGGGTCTCTGCGTACAATAGATAACAGGGTCATGGCCGCCCGGTTGATATTGGACCAAGCCGTACGGGCCGAATATTTCCCCACTTCCTGAAATTCATCGATGACATCCTTGCTGGAAGACAGGCCTACGAGAGCGCCTGCCCGCTGGCCGTAGAGGGTAAATCCTTTAGACATGCTGTAGGCAAACATGACGAAGATGTGTTCCGGCAGATGGCTGAACTGCTTCATGAACGTACGGACTTTGTTCTTATCCCCCGTATAGGCGATATATGCGATATCGACGAGGATACTGATGCGTTTTCCATTCTTTTCGTGGAACCGGCACACATCGAGCACTTCTTCCCAGTCCCGGTCCGACAGGGCAAATCCTGTCGGGTTATTGGCCGGCGTGTTGAGCATGATGAGCAGAGAGTCCTGCTGGCGCAGAATGGCTGCTACAGCCGAAGAAAAAGAATCAATATTGAAGGAATGGCTGTCATCGAGCATAGCAAAAGTCGTAAGATGACGGCCCACTTCATCACAGAGATTGTCGTAGACCGACCAGCGCCAGTCCGTCGTCAGAACCTGGTCACCTACTTCCGAATAGTTAGTAATGGCGATATGAACGGCCCCGGTACCACCGGCCGTCGCTATGGCAGCCGTATAGCCATCGGGCCGCTGGTCTTCAAAGGTCGCATCGATGACATCACTGCGGTAATCGGCCAGTCCGACCGGCGGTGCATAAGTAATAAAATCACTCATAGGCAGTGATTTATATACTTTTTCGACGACAGGAAGACAGGCTACTTTTTCATCGTCTCCAGCATAACAACCTACGGTAGCATTGACTACGTTTTTAATTCCGTATTTTTTTATTGCCTCTTTGGCTGCCGCGCTGGACGAAAATACGACATCATTTATTTTTTTCCCTTCCCGGCTGGCAGCCGCCATACATGTTGACATAACAGGACCCCCTCCAAAGCAAAAAAGCAATGATTCCTTTTTATTATACCACGCAATTCCCGGTTTACATATATTTTAATGCAATTCAATCTTTTTCTTTCTGTTCTTTTGGTTCTGTTACGGTGGCCTGTTTTATTCCTTTTATTCCCAGAAGGTCTGAAAGGAGTTCGCTCTGACTCAGTTCTTCTCCTACGTGTACCGTCAATTCCAGTTCGACATTTTCCTCTTCTTCTCCAGAAAGAGTGCGAAAGGAAAGAAGTGCCAGCTGATGGTGCTGCAGATATTCCGACAGGCGGCGGGACTGTCCCACCGTATTGCGCATCATCAGGTGCAATACGTAAGAATGGCGTCCCCGTTTCCGCATCATCTTATCCAGACGGACAAAGACGGTAAGTACGATAAATATGAGCACCGTCGCGGCCGCCGCTGTCACCAGATAGCCGGCACCGACGACCAGCCCGACGGCAGCCACACCCCAGATGCTGGCCGCCGTTGTCAGGCCCTTGACACTGTGTCCCTTCTGATTAGCCAGAATCGTGCCGGCTCCGAGAAACCCTACACCAGAAATGACCTGGGCTGCAATCCGTTCGGGATCCGAACGGGTATAGCCATAGACAGAATAGAAATCGAGGGCGATATTAATAGAAATAATCATGCACAGGCAGGCGCCGAGGCATACGAGGATATGAGTACGCAGACCGGCAGACTGACTCCGGGCCTCCCGTTCGTACCCGATCAGGCCTCCCAGGATAATAGCCACGATGAGCCGTATGATGCTGTCACTGGTACTAATCATCATGGGCATCACTCCTATTCATCAAAAAAACAAAATCTTCACTTTTTCTTTATATTGGTTATAGTATAATATACGTCGGAAGGAAAATCTACGCCCAGCGTTTATACTGTATGTCTATATTCCTTATACACCATGTTTACAGAAAGGAGCCTTCCTGATGGGTAAACATATATTTTATCTCGATAATCTGCGCACGTTTGTCATTTTTCTGGGTATTCTCTGCCTGGCAGCTGGTTCGTTCCTGCCGGCTCCGTTTATGCCACCTCATTACGTCTTTGCCGGCCAGCCGGGTACTATCACCCCTTTTTATTATCTCTTTTATGAATTTGCCATGACACTGGTCATTCCGGTCCTCTTTTTTATCAGCGGCTATTTTAGCGCGTCGAATCTGCGGATCCGCCTGTTCCAGCCATATTTCAAAGGACGCTGGCTGCGTCTGGGCTGGCCTTTGCTGTTTGCTATAATCATCATGATGCCGGAAATAGCCTGGATCAGCGCCCGCAGCACGGGATACAGTGCGGGATTTTTCACTTTCCTTACGCAACGCTTCCTGGGCCGGGGATTCACGTTGGGAATATACGGATTTCTGGCAGTGCTCCTGCTGTTCATCCTGCTGCTCATGGCAGCCAAAAAGCTCAATCATCAGGCCCTTCGCCATACGGAAATTTCGTCTCCATCCCCGCTCTTCCTCATTCTCTTCGTTGGTGTTCATCTCATTTTAGCCCTGGCCGTCTACTTCGGGCTGCTCGGCCTGTCACCGCAAAGTCTTTCCGCCTTCCAGGCATTTTTTGCCGGTCTGGGCTTTCAGCCGAGCTGGCTTATCACGGCGGCCTTATACTTTCTCCTCGGCATCTACGCAGCCAAACACCGCTGGTTCATCCAGGGAGGTTACATTCCAGGGAGTGTCTGGATTGCCGCGGCCATTGGCTTTTCCATTATATACAATGTATTTCCCTATTATCACGTCATCACCCTCGCCTTCCTGTCTCTTTCGGGGACACTCGGTCTGATTGCTGTCTTTGCCCGCTGGGGAGATCAGAGTTCGCAGACGCTGCTCACCTTGTCCCATATGGCCTACCCCGTCTGGTATCTGAGCGAACCGGTATTGGAAAACATCATGTACTTTCTCCTGCCCCTTACAATTGCCGCCCCGCTCAAATTGATACTGGCTCTGGGCCTGACCTTGTTCTACGGATATTTCGTCTACAAATATGCCTTATGCCATCTGGGCTGCTTTAAAACGCGCTGACGGGGATTTAAATAATTCCTTAATTTTCGCCCCCCTACTGGCACAAAGACTCCTATCTATGCTATGATAGGATAAGTCAGTTATATACTTTCTTTTTTCACCTAAGGAGTTGGATGAATTCTATGGATACATTGCTGCAATTAATGGAAGTCTATGGATATGCAGCCATGTTCGTGGCCATGGTAGCCGAAAATGCCAATATTCCCGTTCCCAGCGAAGTCGTCCTCGGTTTTGCGGGATTTCTCATTTCACAACATATTTTCGATTTCTGGACGACCTTTATCATCGCCTGCGCAGCCGGCGTGACCGGCTCAATTCTGAGTTACTGGCTCGGTTCGTATGGCGGCCGTCCTCTGCTCTTGAAATACGGCAAATATATCTTCTTCAATGAAAAAAAGTTCAATATGGCCGAAAAGATGTTCAATAAGTACGGTGGTATTGCCGTCATCATCTGCCGCTGCCTGCCCGGCGTACGGACATTCATTTCCTTTCCGGCCGGCGTCGCCCGTTATCCCTTCGGCCGGTTCGTACTGTTTACGATTATCGGCACCATTCCCTGGACACTGCTGCTCGTCTGGGCCGGCTCCGTACTGGGCAGTCATTGGCGTGACCTGATTCAGTATAATCATCAGCTGCTCATCGGAATGGGCATCGTCTGCGCCGTCATTGCCGTCGTCGGTCTCTGGAAATACCGCCGCAGCCGCAACCGCCGCCAGACGGAATAATCTGTGCCATCTGCTGCCGCATACCTCATCGTGCGGCAGTTTTTTTCTGTCACATACGGCCCACTGGAAAGGAGTCTTACATGAAAGCCCGCAGTCTCTTACTCGCTATCGCCATTGTCAGCCTTTTATTTTTCCTTACAGGCAATGCGTCTCT
>NZ_ONTA01000155.1:0-2835 GCF_900320625.1 Megasphaera sp. DJF_B143 | reverse complement strand
GGGCCGTTTTCATTGCGATAGGTGACGATGTTTGCAGCCGTAGCTGAGGTCAGGCCCGATACGTGCTGCAACAGAGCAGCTGAAGCCGTATTGAGATCGACGCCGACATAATTGACAACCGATTCGACGACTGCATCCAGTGCTGCCGTCAGGGATTTTTGATTGACATCATGCTGATACTGGCCGACACCGATGGACTGGGGGTCGATTTTGACCGATTCTGCCAGCGGGTCCTGGATGCGGCGGGCGATGGAAACGGCTCCGCGTATCGTGACATCCAGATCCGGTAATTCCTCCCGGGCCAGTTCCGATGCCGAATAAACCGAGGCGCCGGCTTCGTTGGTAATGAGATAGCGGCATTTCAAATGCTGTTCATGGATTAAGCGGGAAACGAACTGTTCCGTCTCATATGAGGCCGTTCCGTTACCGATGGAAATGAGGGTAACTTCGTGCTCCCTGATCATGTGGGTCAGAGCATCGGCGCTTTCATGACGCTGTTTTTCCGAGCCCGTAAGGTGATAGGTCCCGTAGGCCAGCACGGCACCGGTAGAGTCGATGACAGCAGCTTTGCAGCCTGTGCGGTACCCCGGATCGAGACCGAGAATGGTCTGACCGGTAAAAGGAGGCTGCAGGAGCAGACTGCGCAGATTAGCGGCAAAGACCTGAATAGCCTGTTTTTCTGCCTTTTCTGTGAGTTCATTGCGAATTTCCCGTTCTATCTGGGGACAGATGAGACGTTTATAGCTGTCGGTGGCGGCGCTTTCCAGTATATCTTTATATGGAGAGGGGCCTTTGATGATCATCTGGCACAACCGGCTGATATATGCGTCGGTACGGACTTCCAGATTGACTTTCAGCGCTTTCTGGTTTTCCCCGCGGTTAATAGCCAGGATACGATGACTGGGCAGGCGCCGGATGGCTTCGTGAAAATCTCTATAGGCGAGATAAATCCGTGATTTTTCCTCTTCTTCCTGCAGCGAGCAGGTGAGTTTGCCGTCATGCCAGAAGGAGTTACGTAAAAAACGGCGGTATGGGGCGAGTTCGGAGCAGCGTTCGGCAATAATATTAGCAGCGCCCTGGATGGCATCCTCTACGGTAGGCACATCTTTGGTCAGATAAGCTTCTGCTGCTTTTTCCGGAGCTGGCCCGTGTATATCCTGATTCCAGAATAAATCAGCCAGAGGTGTCAGGCCTGCGTCGCGGGCCATCGATGCTTTCGTACGCTTTTTAGGCTTAAAGGGCAGATATATATCTTCTACGTCCTGTAACAGCCGGGCTTTTTCCAGCTGGCTTTTGATTTCATTGCTCCATAATCCCTGATCCATGATGGATTGGCGTACCGTGTCCTTGCGGTTGCTGAGTGTTTCTTCGTATTCATACTGTTCCTTGATCTGGCGCAGCTGTTGTTCATCCAGGGTCCCCGTTGCCTCTTTGCGGTACCGGGCGATAAACGGGATGGTATTGCCACTGGCAAACAGGTCTAATGCGGTCCGGACCTGTCCCGGGCGGATATGCAGGTCAGAAGCTATCTGATGGATAATCATTTCTTCATTCATGCCGGTCTCCTTTCTTCCTAGTACTATATTATGAGTGGAAATAGCTGTTCCGTCAACGTCTGATTTGACAAAGGACCAAATATAATGTATATTTTTCGTATTATTTAGAATCTTTGTATTGCCATTTCAACAAATAACGGTTACAATATAGTAGAAGCACAATTTAAAAATCATACTCATTTAATAGCATTCACAGGTGAAAAATCCTTGTTAATGGAGAAAGGAGGATTATGTCTATGGATATTGCTGCAGTATTGCGGGAAAACGGCTATAAAGTCACGCCACAGCGTCTGGCCGTGTATGAAGTAGTCAACAATAATACGACACATCCCAATGCAGAAGCCATTTATAAAGAATTACAGCCCAAATATCCGTTCATGAGTCTGGCGACGGTATATAAAACGATGGAAATTTTTGCAAAAATCGGTGTCGTACAGGTGCTGCAGTGCGAAGAAGATGCGCACCGCTATGATTTTAACACCAAGCCCCATGCCCATATCCGCTGCACCCGCTGCAACCGCGTCATGGATGTAGATGTGGAACGGGATAAGCTCGCTGATCTGGCTCAGACACAAACGGGCTATCGGGTAGATTCTGTCAATGTATCCTTTACGGGAATTTGTGCAGAATGCCAGAATGAAGAAACGGGATGCCAGAACGAAAAAGAAAATTAATAGGATAAGCAGGCAGGCTGGGACGAATTGGTTTCGTTGCAGCCTGTTTTTGCATAAAAGGAGAAAAGGCTATGCTTCATATAGGATGTCATTTATCTGTTTCCCAGGGATTCCTGCATATGGGTGAAGAAGCCCTGTCGATCGGTGCCGATACATTTCAGTTTTTTACACGCAATCCCCGCGGCGGCAGCGTCCGGCCTCTCGATACGGACGATATGGCAGCGTTGAACCGGCTGATGGCGGAGCATCATTTTGCTCCTATACTGGCTCATGCACCGTATACGCTGAATGGCTGTTCGAAGACGGAAAAGACGCGGATTTTTGCCAGAGAAGCTATGGCTGATGACCTGCGCCGTCTGGAATACCTCGATCATTGCCGCTACAACTTCCATCCAGGCAGCCACGTCGGACAGGGGGCGGAAACAGGAATAGATTTTATTGCTGATATGCTCAATACGTGCATGTTCAAAGGCCAGAAAACGACGGTCCTGCTGGAAACGATGGCCGGCAAGGGGACAGAAGTAGGCCGCAATTTTGAGGAAATTGCCGCTATCATTGAAAAGGTGGAACGGCAGGACAACATCGGGGTCTGCCTCGATACCTGC